>NZ_CAXIAK010000068.1:0-18608 GCF_964021665.1 uncultured Acidovorax sp. | reverse complement strand
AGACCCAGTATCCCGTCAAAAAAATGCCGCTCAGACTTAACTGAGCGGCATTGGCCCCTCGGGGCGCGTTTCGCAGGTGGCTTGGGGGTGCCTTACTTGGCAGTCACCACGCGCACCATTTCCAGGCACTTGTTCGAGTAGCCCCATTCGTTGTCGTACCAGCTCACGACCTTCACGAAGGTGCCGTCCAGCGCGATGCCGGCGTCAGCGTCGAAGATCGAAGTGCGGGTGTCGCCACGGAAGTCGGTGGCCACCACCTTGTCTTCGGTGTAGCCCAGCACGCCCTTCAGGGCGCCTTCGGACTGGGCCTTCATCTCGGCCTTGATCTCGTCGTAGGTGGCAGCCTTGTCCAGCTCCACCGTCAGATCCACCACGGATACGTCGGAGGTGGGCACGCGGAAGGACATGCCGGTCAGCTTCTTGTTCAGCGCAGGAATCACCACGCCCACGGCCTTGGCAGCGCCAGTGCTGGAAGGGATGATGTTTTCCAGAATGCCGCGGCCGCCGCGCCAGTCCTTGTTGGAAGGGCCGTCCACGGTCTTTTGCGTGGCAGTGGCAGCGTGCACGGTGGTCATCAGGCCGCGCTTGATGCCCCACTTGTCATTCAGCACCTTGGCCACGGGAGCCAGGCAGTTGGTGGTGCACGAGGCGTTGGAGACGATGGCCTGGCCAGCGTAGGTGTCGTGGTTCACGCCGAACACGAACATGGGTGTGTCGTCCTTGGAAGGAGCCGACAGGATGACCTTCTTGGCGCCTGCGTCGATGTGCTTCTGGGCCGAGGCCTTGTCCAGGAACAGGCCGGTGGATTCGATCACCACGTCAGCGCCGACTTCGTTCCACTTCAGGTTGGCGGGGTCGCGCTCTTGCGTCAGGCGAATCTTCTTGCCGTTGACGATGAGGGTGTTGCCTTCCACGGCCACGGTGCCCTGGAAGCGGCCGTGCACCGAGTCGTACTGCAGCATGTAAGCCAGGTAGTCGGGCTCCAGCAGGTCATTGATGCCAACGACTTCGATGTCGCTGAAGTTCTGGATGGCCGAGCGCAGCACGTTGCGGCCGATACGGCCGAAACCGTTGATACCAATCTTGATCGTCATAGCTTGTAGTCTCTCCAAGGTTGCAAAGTCGAAATCAGGAACCTGCCGCCACGCACCCGCTGGCAGCGGGGCACAGCGGGCAGGAGGAGTGTCAGCGGGCCTTCTTGGCGGGCTTCAGGCGTGCCGCGCCGATAGCGACCAGCACCGTGTCGGCCACGTTTTCTTCGGTGAAGCCGAAGTGCTTGAACAGCACGGGCGCAGGGGCCGATTCACCGTAGGTGTCGATGCCCACCACGGCGGCGCAGCCGTATTTCCACCAGCCGTCGGTCACGCCCATTTCCACGGCCACGCGGGGCACGCCAGCGGGCAGCACGCTGCTTTTGTACTTGGCGTCTTCGCGGTCAAACGTGGTGGTGCTGGGCATGGAGACCACGCGCACGGCGATCTTCTTGTCGGCCAGCAGGCGCTGCGCCTTCAGGGCCAGTTGCACTTCAGAGCCGGTGGCAATGATCACGGCCTGGGGCTTCTTCTTGATGCCCACGTCAGCGGGCTCGGAAAGCACATACGCGCCACGGCTGATGTCGCCCAGCACGCGCTTGGGCGCTGCGGCCGAGAGGTGTTGCAGGTTCTGGCGCGACAGGGCCAGCGCGGTGGGCTTGGTGCGGTTGGAAAGGGCCACGCTCCAGGCCACGGCGGTTTCCACCGTGTCGGCAGGGCGCCACACGTCCAGGTTGGGGATCAGGCGCAGGCTGGCCACGTGCTCGATGGACTGGTGCGTGGGGCCGTCTTCGCCCAGGCCGATGGAGTCGTGCGTGAACACATGGATCACGCGCTGCTTCATCAGCGCGGCCATGCGGATGGCGTTGCGGCTGTAGTCGCTGAACGTGAGGAAGGTGCCGCCGTAGGGGATGAAGCCACCGTGCAGGGCCACGCCGTTCATGATGGCGGCCATGCCGAACTCGCGCACGCCGTAGTTGATGTGGCGGCCGCCAACACCAGCTTCGTTCTTGACCACGGCGCCCGCTGCGTCAAAGCGCAGGTTGGGCGTGCTCTTGGTGTTGGTGAGGTTGGAGCCGGTCAGGTCGGCGCTGCCGCCCAGCAGCTCGGGCAGGGCGGCGGTGAAGGCTTCCAGCGCCAGTTGGCTGGCCTTGCGGCTGGCCACGGTCTCGCCCTTGGTATGCGCGGCCACCACAGTGTCCACGGCCACTTGGGCAAACTGGGCAGGCAGGTCGCCCTTCATGCGGCGGGTGAATTCGGCAGCCAACTCGGGGAAAGCCTTGCTGTAGGCAGCAAAGCGGTCGTTCCAGGCGGCTTCGGCCTTCTGGCCGCTGGCCTTGGCGTCCCAGCCGGCGTACACGTCTTCAGGAATCACGAAGGGCTCTGCGGTCCAGCCCAGGGTTTCGCGGGTCAGCTTGATTTCTTCGGCACCCAGGGGCTCGCCGTGGGCCTTGGAGGTGTTGGCACGGTTGGGGCTGCCCTTGCCGATGTGGGTCTTGCAGATGATGAGCGAGGGGCGCTCGGTCTGCTTCTTGGCTTCGGCAATGGCGTCTGCCACCTTGTCGGCGTCGTGGCCGTCAATGGGGCCAATCACGTTCCAGCCGGCAGACACAAAGCGCAGGGCGGTGTTGTCGGCAAACCAGGGGGCCACCTGGCCGTCGATGGAGATGCCGTTGTCGTCGTACAGGGCGATCAGCTTGTTCAGCTTCCAGGCGCCTGCCAGCGAAATCGCTTCCTGGCTGATGCCTTCCATCAGGCAGCCGTCGCCCAGGAAGGCGTAGGTGTTGTGGTCAACGATGGCATGGCCGTCGCGGTTGAACTCGGCAGCCAGCAGCTTTTCGGCCAGCGCAAAGCCCACGGCGTTGGTGATGCCCTGGCCCAGCGGGCCGGTGGTGGTTTCCACGCCGGGGGTGACGCCCACTTCGGGGTGGCCCGCGGTCTTGCTGTGCAGCTGGCGGAAGTTCTTCAGCTCGCTCATGGGCAGGTCGTAGCCCGTGAGGTGCAGCAGCGAGTAGATCAGCATCGAGCCGTGGCCGTTGCTCAGCACGAAACGGTCGCGGTCAAACCACTGGGGGTTGGTGGGGTTGTGCTTGAGGTGGCGAGCCCACAGGCCCACGGCCATGTCGGCCATGCCCATGGGCGCGCCGGGGTGGCCGGAGTTGGCTTGTTGAACGGCGTCCATGGCCAATGCGCGGATCGCATTGGCCATTTGTTGGGATTGCTGGGTGTTGGCCATGGGTTGTGGGGGTGCTGGTGGGTGGGGATCAGGGAAACCGCTTATTTTACCGGGGCCGCAGTGGGCACTTCGCCCGGCACGCGGCGGCAGCATGGCAGGCCCCAGCGGGTGATGCACTACATTGCATGCCCATGCATGGATTGCACCTCACTGCCGACCTCCACGGATGCCGCTGCGCGCCGCATTGGCTCACCGATGCCGATGCCTTGGGCCGCGCCTGCCTGGATGCCGTGGCCGCCAGTGGCCTGCAGGCGGTGGGGCAGGTTTTTCACACCTTTCCTGCCACGGCCCACGGGCCCGGCGGCGTGACGGCCACGGTGCTGCTGGCCGAGTCGCACCTGTGCGTGCACACCTGGCCCGAGCAGGCCGCCGTCACGCTGGATGTGTATGTGTGCAACTTTGGCGCCGACCACAGCGCCAAAGCCCATGCCCTGATGAATGCCCTGCTGGCGCTGCTGGAGGCCACCACCGTGCAGCGCCACGCTTTGCAACGGGGCGAACTGCGCCCGGTGCCCGAAAGCCTTGTTCCATGAGTTCGACCCTTACCGCAGCCCCTGTTCACCAGGTGCCCGCCATGCTGCTGGCCGCTGGCCGTGGGGAGCGCATGCGCCCCCTGACCGACACCTGCCCCAAGCCGCTGCTGGAGGTGCAGGGCCTGCCGCTGCTGCAGTGGCATTTGCAGGCGCTGGCGCAGGCGGGGGTGGACCGGGCGGTGATCAACACAGCCTGGCTGGGGGAGCAAATCAGCGAGCGGTTTTCAAGCCATTTTGGCCTGCAGGGCGCACCAGATAAGCGCCACCAGCTATCGATTTCATACTCGCACGAGGGCGTGGACTTTGGCGGGGCGCTGGAAACCGCAGGCGGCATTGCCCGCGCGCTGCCGCAGCTGGGGCCGGTGTTCTGGCTGGCCGCAGGCGATGTGTTTGCGCCCGATTTCGTGTTCGATGCCCAGGCCGTGCAGGCCTTCGAGGCCAGCGGCCACCTCGCCCACCTGTGGCTGGTGCCCAACCCCGCCCACAACCCGCGCGGTGACTTTGGGCTCTCGGCCACCGGCCTGGCGCTGAACCTGCCGGCCGACGACCCCGCGCCGCGCTACACCTACAGCACCATCGCGCTGCTGCGCGCCGAGTTGTTGGCTTCCCCCTGGTGCGATATTCCGCCGGGCAACCCGGCAGGCATGGCCGTCCCGCTGGCCCCCTTGCTGCGCCGCGCCATGGACCAGGGGCGCGTGGGGGCTTCCATTTACACCGGGCGATGGACGGACGTGGGCACGCCCGAGCGCCTGGCCGAACTCAACCGCTGAACGGGCACGCTGCCGGCGCCCGGCGTTGCCAACCGTGTAGGGTCATGGCGTGGCAGTGGCTTGGGCGGCGTTGTAGGCTGCTTGCACGGTCACAGGGCCGTTTTCGCAACCGCGAAACAGCCACTGGCTGGGCGCAAAACGGGCGTCCGGGCCATCTGGCGGCGGCTTGCCCACTTCGGCTTGCAGGTCGTAGGGGATGTGCGGCACCTGGAACAGGGCGATCTGGCCCTTGCGGCACTGCAGCGTGGGCATGACCTTGTTGGGCACCCAGGTCTGTGTGGCCGTGTCATAGCGGTGCACCGGCCCGATGCGCTGGTTGTCGGCCAGCTCCACCCGCATGGGCACCACCTGCAAGGCGGTCGCCAGCACGCCAGCCACCTCCACCGGCTGTGCAAAACGAACGGCGTCCAGGCCATGCAGGGCCAGGGGGCGGTGGGGTTCGCCCCGGTCAAAGGGGTCTGTGCGGTTGATGAAGCTGCCTGCAGGGATGAGCAGTTCGCCATATTGGAAATCCTGGGGCAGCACGAAGCGTTCGCGGCTGGCGCGTACGGCAGCGCTGTCTTGCCAGGTCTGCTTTTCCGTGTGGGACAGGTAGGCGCGCACGCCCAGCCACACATCGCACAGGCCTGCCACCACGATGAGCGCCACCAGGGCCTCGCGGGTCAGCAGCCACTTCTGGGGCACATCCACCCAGCGGTAGTAAACGCCGTAGATCAGCAGGGCGGCCGTGAGCACCACCCCGAGCGCGGGCACGAAAGTTGACAGAAAAAAGTTCAGCATGAATGCGTATCGATGGAAAGAGGCGTTGCGGCGCTAGGCAGCGGAGGGCCTTCAACCGCTGGACCAATGGGCGCAGATTCTCTGTGACATATCGGGGGCAGCGCCAGTTGGGCTCAAAATGTATACATGAATGCAACGCAATCCATCTACGCCCAGCGCCGCGCCCGCCTCGCTTCGATGCTGGGCGCCGGCGGCATCGCCATCATCCCCACCGCGCCTGAACGCCCGCGCAACCGCGACACGGACTTCATCTACCGGCACGACAGCTACTTCTACTACCTGACCGGCTTTGCCGAGCCTGGTGCAGTGCTGGTGCTCACGGCCGAGGGGCACAGCACGCTGTTTTGCCAGCCCAAGGATCTGGAGCGCGAAATCTGGGACGGCTACCGCCTGGGCCCCGCCGCCGCGCCCGAAGCGCTGGGGGTGAATGCTGCGCAGTCCTCTGCGGTGCTGGATGCCCAACTGCCCCGCCTGCTGGAAAACCGCAGCTGCGTCTGGTACCCCTTCGCCACGCACACGGGCCTGGCGGCGCGGGTGGAGGGCTGGCTCAACGCCGTGCGCGCCCGCGTGCGTTACGGAGCGATGTGCCCAGCGCAACAAAGCGATGTGTGCACCTTGCTCGACGAGATGCGCCTCATCAAGGACGCGCATGAGCTGGACATCATGCGCCGCGCCAGCCAGATCAGCGCCCAGGCCCATATCCGCGCGATGCAGCGGTCTGCCCGCATGTTGCGTGCCGGGCAGGATGTGCGTGAATACCACCTCGATGCCGAGTTGCTGCACGCCTTCCGCGAAGGCGGCTCGCAATACCCCGCCTATGGCTCCATCGTCGCAGCAGGCGCCAATGCGTGCGTACTCCACTACCGGGCCGATGCCGCGCCGGTGCGCGATGGGGAGCTGGTGCTGATTGACGCAGGCTGCGAGCTGGACGGCTACGCCAGCGACATCACCCGCACCTTCCCGGCCAATGGCAAGTTCACCGCCCCGCAGCGCGCGCTGTACGACCTGGTGCTGGCCAGCCAGGACGCCGCCGTCGCAGCCACCAAGGCCGGTGCGCGCTTCAACGACCCGCACGACGCCACGGTGGCCGTGCTGGCGCAGGGCCTGCTCGACCTGGGGCTGCTGGACAAGAACAAGGTGGGCACCGCCCAGGACGTGATCGAAAAACGTGCCTACTTCCAGTTCTACATGCACCGCACCGGCCACTGGCTGGGCATGGATGTGCACGACTGCGGCAGCTACGTGGAGCCAGGCGAGGTGGGCCAGGCCAGCGAACGCAAGGACCCGCTCTCGGGCGAGACCATCACCAACCGCCCCAGCCGCGTGCTGCGCCCCGGCATGGTGCTGACCATCGAGCCTGGGCTGTACGTGCGCCCCGCCGAGGGCGTGCCGGAGCAGTTCTGGAACATTGGCATCCGCATCGAGGACGATGCCGTGGTGACCGAGGCCGGTTGTGAGCTGATCACACGCGATGTGCCCGTGGAAGCCGATGCCATCGAAGCCTTGATGCGCGGCTGAGCGAGGGCCAAACCATGGCTGTGGACAAGCCCGCCGGTGCTGATACGGCACATGCTCCGGCGCAGCCCGGCAAGTGGCGGCTGGGCGGTGCTTTGTGGCTGCTGGGCATGCCCGGGGTGGTGGCGGTGGTCTGGGCGCTGCTGCCCACCCTGAAGGTCAACGAAGCCCTGTTGCCCCTGCCGCTGGAGGCTGTGCTCTTGCTCAGTGGCTTGCAGACGGCGGTGCTTCTGGCGCTGGCTGTGGCGCTGGGGGTGTGGCTGGCGCCCCGCGTCGGGTTGCGGGCGCCCGCTGTGTTTTCCTGGGTGGCAGGCCAGCCTGCAGGGCCTGCGCTGCGGGCCCAACTCGTGCCCGGACTCTGTGGCGGTGTCGCGGGTGCCGCATGGCTGTGGCTCCTGTCCCGGCTGGCGCCTGCGGCGCTCCAGCCCTCCGACCCCGCCAATGCCATGCCACTGGCGGTCAAGCTGCTGTATGGCGGCATCACCGAAGAGCTGCTGATGCGCTGGGGCGTGTCAGGGTTTTCTGGTAACGGGTATGTAACCGGTTTCGTGTGAAAATTGAAACCCGATTACATCTACACGAAAGAGACTCGCCATGGCCACTCGCCGCGCCACCAAGATCGTTGCCACCCTGGGTCCTGCTTCAAGCGACCCGCAACTGCTCGAGGCGATGATCCGAGCGGGTGTCAACGTGGTGCGGCTGAACTTCAGCCATGGCAAAGCGCAAGACCATATCGATCGCGCCGCCACGGTGCGCGCTGCCGCCCAGCGTGCCGGGCGCGAAGTGGCCATCATGGCCGACCTGCAGGGCCCCAAGATCCGTGTGGGCAAGTTTGCCGACGGCAAGGTGTTTCTGGAACCCGGTGCCAAGTTCGTGCTGGACGCTTCGCGCACCGAGCCAGGCGACATCAACGGCGTGGGCCTGGACTACAAGGAGCTGCCCCGCGACGTGAAGGCAGCCGACCTGCTGCTGCTCAACGACGGCCTGATCGTGCTCACGGTGGATGCGGTGCGCGGCGAAGAAGTGCACACCACCGTCAAGCTGGGCGGCGAGCTGTCCAACAACAAGGGCATCAACAAGCAGGGTGGTGGGCTCACGGCTCCCGCCCTCACGGCCAAGGACATGGAAGACATCCGCACGGCCATGAGCTTTCAGGCCGACTACGTGGCGGTGAGCTTTCCCAAGAACGCGACCGACATGGAAATGGCTCGCCAGCTGTGCAATGTGGCCGCTGCCGAATACCGCCACAAGCCGGGCCTGATCGCCAAGATCGAGCGCGCTGAGGCCATTCCGCACCTGGAGGCCATCTTGCGCGCCAGCGACGGCATCATGGTGGCGCGTGGCGACCTGGCCGTGGAAGTGGGCAATGCGGCGGTGCCCGCGCTGCAAAAGAAGATGATCCGCATGGCGCGCGACATGGACAAGGTGGTCATCACTGCCACGCAGATGATGGAGAGCATGATCACCAACCCCGTGCCCACCCGCGCCGAGGTGAGCGACGTGGCCAACGCCGTGCTGGACGGCACCGACGCAGTGATGCTGAGCGCCGAAACAGCCGCCGGGCGCTATCCGCTCGAAACCGTGGAAGAGATGGCCAAGATTTGCGCCGCCGCTGAGGCTGCCGAAGACCACCAGCTTGATGCCGATTTCACGGGCCAAACCTTCCGCCGCATTGACCAGTCCATCGCCATGGGCGCCTTGTTCACGGCCCACCACCTGGGCGCTAAGGCCATCGTGGCGATGACTGACAGCGGCGCCACGGCCCTGTGGATGAGCCGCCACCGCATCCACATTCCCATTTACGCCCTCACCCCCAAGGTGGCGACGCAGCGCAAGATGGCGATGTACCGCAACGTGCGCCCGCTGCTCATGGACACCAGCGCGGACCGTGACACGGCGCTGGAGCAGGCCGAAGGCCATTTGAAGAGCCGCAACATCGTGCAAAAGGGCGACGTGTACGCCATCACCTGCGGCGAGCCCATGGGGGCGCCGGGCGGCACCAACATGCTCAAGATCTGCGTGGCCAGTTAAAAACCGGGGCTTCGGCCCCGGTCAATCTCCCACGGGTGCGGGGGTAGAGTGCAAAAAGGCCGCAATGCGGGGGCGCAGGGCCACGGCGGCCAAGTCCACCAGCCAGCCGGTGGTCCAGCACAGCCAGCCGGTCCACAGGGTGTGGCTCATGAAGTGCGCACCGCGCACCTGCTGCGAGCCACCCAGCACCAAGCCCATGAGCACCGCGCCCGCTAGCCACCACCGTGCCGCAACGGGTTGCTTGCGGCGCAGCGCAAAGTAGCCCCCCACAAACGCAAAACCTGCCGAGGCATGGCCGCCGGGGAAGCAGCGGCCGCCCCCGCCATCGATCACGCCCAGCGCCCAGTGCGAGGCGTAGCGCGCGACACCGCCGAACTCCGCCAGATCCCAGGGGCAGCTGGTGTTGCTCAGGTTTTTGATGACGCTCACCACCGCCAGGCCCAGCAAGGCGCTGAGGGCCATCTGCAGGCGCTCACTGGCGTCCAGGCGGCGAAGAATCCCCAGGGGCCACCACACGCTCAGCGCCAATGCCAGCACCACCAGCCACCCGATGCGGCGCGCGCCTTCGTGCATCACTTGCACAAAAAACCAGTGCTCGCGCAAAGGGAAGCCCGAGGGGGTTCCAAAGGCGTTTGCCCAGGCCAGATCCTGCCCTCCTGCATCCCAGGCCACCACCGCTGCCAGGAGAAGCAAGGTGACCGCCAGGGTGTGGCGTTGCGAAATGGACTGCGGTCGTGCGCCCGAAAGAGAGGATTGCTGCATACCCGCGACGTTAAAAGGTGGCACTTAACCCGGTCTTAATGGACGCGAAGCGGACTTGCTGCGGCTTGCGGTGACAATCCGGCCATGCGAATCTTGGTGATTGAAGACGATGCAGGCATCGCCGCAGGCCTGCGCACCACGTTGCAGCAACGCGGCTATGCCGTGGATGTGTGTGGTGACGTGGCCAGTGCTTGGAGCGCTTTGCGCACCGAGCGGTTTGACGCCGTGCTGCTGGACTTGGGTTTGCCTGACGCTGACGGCAGCGTTCTGTTGCAGCGCTTGCGGTCGGCGCCAGCCACGGTAGGCGCCTTGGGTGCAGCCTTGCCCAACCCGGCTACACCGGTGCTCATCGTGACCGCCCGCGACCAGGTGCAGCAACGCATTGCGGGGCTGGACATGGGCGCCGACGACTACGTGGCCAAGCCCTTTGACATCGACGAGCTGGATGCCCGGCTGCGCGCGCTACTGCGCCGCTCGGCGGGCCGTGCGGCGCCCACCATCCGCCATGGGGGCATCGAGCTGGACCCGGCAGCACGCACCGTTCGGCTGCATGGGCAGTTGGTGGACATGTCGCCGCGCGAGTTTTCTGTGCTGCGGGTGTTGCTGGAGGCGCGTGGGCATGTGCTGTCGCGCCAGCAGATTGAGGAGCGTTTGTACAGCTGGGACGCCGCCATTGAGAGCAATGCCGTGGAAGTGCACATCCACCACCTGCGGCGCAAGCTGGGCAGCGGCAGCATTCTCACCATGCGCGGCGTGGGCTATTTCATTCCACAGGAGGCAGCGTGACCGCTCCGGCTGCCGTCCCGTCAGCGCGCCGCGCTTCGCTGACGCAGCACCTGTTGCTGTGGTCGCTGGGGGCGCTGGTGGCGGTGTGGGGCAGTTTCGTGTTCATGGGGTACCAGACCGGTGTGCACGAGGCCGATGAGCTGACCGACGGACATTTGGCCAGCGTCGCGTCACTGCTGCTGAATTTGCGGGCGTTCGAGTCTGTCGAGGGGGTGCATGCCACCCAGCGGGCACCACTGCCCGGCTTGAAGGCACACGACTACCAGCAATCCTTGAGCGTGGTGCAGTGGAGCGCAGAAGGCCGCGTGGTGGCGGCCAGCGGTTCGGCGCCGTTGCCAACGTTTGACGAGACAGAAGGGTTTGCTGATCTGAACTTGGGCGCCCCGCCGGTGGCCTGGCGCAGTTTTTCGCAGTGGAATGCCGATCGCAGTCGCAAAATCATGGTGCTGGTGGCCGTGCGCGAGCGGGACGAGTTGGCCCAGGACATTGCCGAGCAAATGATCGAGTCTGGCCTGTGGCTGCTGCCGGTGGTGGCGTTGGCCCTGGGGTTGGCTTTGCGCCGGGGGCTCAAGACGCTGTACGCCCTGTCAGACGATGTGGCTGCGCTGGACCCCGCGGCAGACCAGCGTCTGGCCTCTCAGAACGCTTGGAAGGAATTCGAGTCGGTCGAGGCTTCCATCAATACCTTGCTGGACCGCCAGCAGGCGGCCATGGCCCGGGAACGTCGGCTGGCCAACGAAGTGGCGCACGAGCTGCGCACGCCGCTGTCGTCCATTGCGCTGCAGGCCAGTGCGCTGGGGGGCGAGCTGGCGCCCGAGGCCCAGGCGCAAGCGCTGGACCGCATTCGCCAGGACGCCCTGCGTGCGGGGCATGTGCTCAACCAGCTGCTGGCGTTGGCGCGCGCCAGCCGTGCCGAACTGGACGGCGCCACGGCCAGTGTGGACCTGGCCGCCCTGGCGCGCAACGCGTGTGCCGAATACGCCCAGGCCGCTTGGCAGCGGGGCGATGAGCTGGAGGTCAGCGCGCCAGACGCGCTCTTGGTGCGAGGCCATCCGGTGCTGCTGGATTTGTTGCTGCGCAACCTGATTGAAAACGCCCTCAAGCACACCCCTGCGCGCACCCGCATTGCCGTGCAGATGGGCGAGGGCGGTGGGGAGCACGGTGCCTGGCTGCAGGTGTGCGATGACGGCGCGCGCGTGGTGGCTGCGGGCGATGTGGTGGCCGCAGCGCCTGTGCCGGTGGACAGCCTGCATCTGGGCCATGAAATTGTGGCGCGGGTGGCGCAGGTGCACCGGGCCCGTTTTGGCAAGGCCCCGGCACCTGCGCCATTCACCACCTGCTACCGTCTGGATTTCGCACGAGAGTCCCTGCTCACAGCCGGGTAAAATCGCGGAGTTACCAAGCGGTTACCAACCGCTGCTTGAAAAATTGCCTGGCCCCGGTGGCCGCGGCGCTCCTACCACCCTCAACGGACCCAACGACTATGCCTCTCGTCTCCATGCGCGAATTGCTCGACCATGCCGCTATCAACGGCTATGGCATCCCCGCTTTCAACGTGAACAACCTGGAGCAGGTGCAAGCCGTGATGGCCGCCGCAGACGAAGTGGGCGCACCCGTCATCCTGCAAGCCAGCGCTGGCGCCCGCAAGTACGCTGGTGAGCCGTTCATCAAGCACCTCATCCAGGCTGCGGTCGAAGCCTTCCCCCACATTCCGCTGGTGATGCACCAAGACCACGGCACCTCGCCCAAGGTCTGCCAGGGCGCCATCGATCTGGGCTTCGGCTCGGTGATGATGGACGGCTCGCTCAAGGAAGACGGCAAAACGCCTTCGTCTTTTGACTACAACGTTGATGTCACCCGCAAGGTGGTGGACATGGCCCACAAGGTGGGCGTGACGGTAGAAGGCGAGCTGGGTTGCCTGGGCAACCTCGAAACCGGTGATGCCGGTGAGGAAGACGGCATTGGCGCTGAGGGCAAGCTCGACCACAGCCAGATGCTGACCGACCCCGAGGAGGCTGCCCAGTTCGTGAAGGCCACCCAGTTGGACGCGCTGGCGATTGCCATTGGTACCAGCCATGGCGCTTACAAGTTCAGCCGCCCGCCCACAGGCGACATCTTGGCCATCAGCCGCGTCAAGGAAATCCACGCCCGCATCCCCAACACCCACCTGGTGATGCACGGATCGTCTTCTGTGCCGCAAGAGCTGCTGGCCATCATCAACCAGTACGGCGGCAAGATGAAGGAAACCTACGGCGTGCCCGTGGCCGAGATCCAGGAAGCCATCAAGCACGGTGTGCGCAAGATCAACATCGACACCGACATCCGCCTGGCCATGACTGGCGCGGTGCGCAAGTTCCTGTTCGAGAACCCCGACAAGTTCGACGCCCGCGAATGGCTCAAGCCCGCCCGCGAAGCGGCCAAGCAAGTGTGCAAACAGCGTTACCTGGAGTTTGGCTGCGAAGGCCAGGGTTCCAAGATCAAGGGCCTGAGCCTGCAAACCATTGCTGCACAGTACGCATCCGGCGCGCTTGCCCAAGTGGTGAACTGACCACCGCCACGCTCTGCGTTCAGCGCCCCGCCACTTGAAGTGGCGGGGCGCTTTTTTTCGTGCAGCTGCTGCGGCGAAAGCCCGTTCCCCCTCGGTCTGTCTGGAGGGTGACGCTCGCATCAGCAAAACGCGACGGTGATAAGTATTTCTTCATGTAAGCTCATGGTCGGCTTTTTCGACAGTCCGTCTGAAAGTGGGTTCGGCGGATGTTTCACCACTTGGATGGAGTGTCGGTGCGAACCATGATCACGGATGCTTTGAAAGAAACTCTGCGCTGCAGTCTGGCCAGTTATCGGATGATTGACGCCATTTCGTACAAAGTCATACCGCTTCATGTTTTCCATGGTTCTGCAGCTCTGCGGTGTTTATTTAGCGCCGGAACTCGCACCGCATCGAGGGAACATGGGTGTCCCCGTGATCAAGTGGTAATGCCCATGAACTGAACGATGGCTGACTGCTCGTGCCAGGAGAACCGTGCCGGCTGCGGCAAGGTGCATCGCCAAGTATCAAGCGCTTGACACACCTTGCTAGCGCCGGACTGCTCCCTCCCAGGCTGGTAGTCCTGAATAACGATTTCAAAACTTGAGGAGATCCCCATGGAGACAAGTCCGAAGTTACAGCCGCAGCGCATTGGCGTGCCGCGTGAAACCTTCCCTGGCGAAAAACGCGTGGCCACCGTGCCCGATGTGGTGGAGAAGCTGATCAAGCTGGGCTTTGCCGTCACCGTGGAGTCCGGGGCCGGAGATGCCGCCAATTTCAGCGACGACGCCTACCGCGCTGCGGGCGCGCAAATCGCTGGCGACGCGGCGGCTTTGTGGGCTGCGTCAGACATCGTTTTCAAGGTGCGCCCGCCCAGCAGCGAGGAAGTGGCGCTGATGCGCGAGGGCACCACCCTCATCGACTTCATCTGGCCTGCCCAGAACCCCGATCTGATGCAGCAGCTGGCCGCCAAGAAGGCCACGGTGCTGGCCATCGACTGCCTGCCCCGCACTTTGAGCCGCGCTCAGAAGATGGACGCGCTCACCTCCACCGCTGGGGTCAGTGGTTATCGCGCCGTGATCGAAGCGGCCAACGCCTTTGGCCGCTTCTTCAACGGCCAGATCACGGCGGCAGGCAAGGTGCCCCCGGCCAAGGTGTTCATTGCAGGCGCTGGTGTGGCGGGCCTTGCCGCCATTGGTACGGCCGCCAACCTGGGCGCCATCGTGCGCGCCAACGACACGCGCGCCGAGGTGGCTGACCAGGTCAAGTCGCTGGGCGGCGAGTTCGTCAAGGTGGACTACGAGGAAGAAGGCTCGGGCGGCGGCGGCTATGCCAAGGTCATGAGCGAAGGCTTCCAGGCCGCGCAGCGCAAGATGTACGCCGAGCAGGCCAAGGACGCCGACATCATCATCACCACCGCGCTGATCCCCGGCAAACCCGCGCCCAAGCTCATCACCGCTGAGATGGTGCAGAGCATGAAGCCCGGCAGCGTGATTGTGGACATGGCCGCCGAGCAGGGCGGCAACTGCGAGCTGACCGTGCCCGGCGAGGCCGTGGTGCGCCACGGCGTGACCATCATCGGCTACACCGACCTGGCCTCGCGCCTGGCCAAGCAGTCGTCCACGCTGTACGCCACCAACCTGCTGCGCCTGACCGAAGAGCTGTGCAAGGCCAAGGACGGTGTGGCGGTGGTCAACATGGAAGACGACGCGATCCGCGGCCTCACCGTGGTCAAGGACGGCGCCATCACCTGGCCTGCCCCGCCGCTCAAGCAGGCACCGGCCCCCGCGCCCAAGGCAGCGGCCCCGGTGGTTGAAAAGAAATCGGGCCATGGCCACGGCACGGGCGCGCCCATGTCCGCCAAGACGCTGACCATCGTTTTTGCCGTGCTGGCCGTCCTGTTTTGGGCCGTCGGCGCCTATGCGCCCGTGGCCTTCCTGGGGCACTTCACGGTGTTCGTGCTGGCCTGCTTTATTGGCTACATGGTGGTGTGGAACGTTACGCCCGCGCTGCACACGCCGCTGATGAGCGTGACCAACGCCATCTCCAGCATCATCGCCATCGGCGCGCTGGTGCAGATTGCGCCGCCCGATGCGGGGGTAAACGGACGGCCTGACGGGCTCATCCTGTGGCTGGCCTTTGCGGCCCTGGTGCTCACGGCCATCAACATGTTCGGCGGCTTTGCAGTCACGCGCCGCATGCTGGCCATGTTCCGCAAGTAATCCGATAACGACAAGAACAACGAGGAGCACAGAACATGTCCCAAAGTCTCGCTACCGTCGCCTACCTGGGCGCGGCCATTCTGTTCATCCTGAGCCTGGGCGGGCTCTCCAACCCCGAAACCTCGCGCCGGGGCAATCTGTTCGGCATGGTCGGCATGGCGCTGGCCGTGCTGGCCACCGTGTTTGGCCCCCGCGTCAGCCCGGCTGGCGTGGCCTGGATCATCGGTGCGCTGGTCATTGGTGGCGGCATTGGCCTGTATGCGGCCAAGGTCGTCAAGATGACGCAGATGCCCGAGCTGGTTGCGCTCATGCACAGCCTGGTGGGCCTGGCGGCCTGCCTGGTGGGGTTTGCCAGCTATGTCGATACCTCGATCCAGCTGCAGGGCGCGGAAAAGATCATCCACGAGGTGGAGATTTACGTCGGCATCCTGATCGGCGCGGTCACCTTCAGCGGCTCGCTGGTTGCCTTTGGCAAGCTCAACGGCAAGATCGGCGGCAAGCCACTACTGCTGCCCGGCCGCCACTGGCTCAACCTGGTGGCGCTGCTGGTAGTGATCTGGTTTGGCCGTGAGTTCCTGCGCGCGGAGACCATCGAGCAAGGTATGGTGCCGCTGATGGTGATGACGGCGATTGCGCTGCTGTTCGGCATCCACATGGTCATGGCCATTGGCGGGGCCGACATGCCTGTGGTGGTGTCCATGCTCAATAGTTACTCGGGCTGGGCGGCGGCGGCCACGGGCTTCATGCTCAGCAATGACCTGCTCATCGTGACCGGTGCGCTGGTAGGTTCCTCGGGTGCGATCCTGAGCTACATCATGTGCAACGCGATGAACCGCAACTTCATCAGCGTGATTGCCGGGGGCTTTGGCTCCGGTGCTGGCGCGCCCGCCAAGAAGGGAGACGCCACCGAACCGCAGGGCGAAGTGGTGCCCGTGACAGCCGCCGAGACGGCCGAGCTGCTGCGCGAGGCCAAGAGCGTGATCATCGTGCCCGGCTATGGCATGGCGGTGGCCCAGGCGCAGCACACGGTCAACGACATTGTGAAGACCTTGCGCGACAAAGGCGTGCAGGTGCGCTTTGCCATCCACCCGGTGGCAGGCCGCATGCCCGGCCACATGAACGTGCTGCTGGCCGAAGCCAAGGTGCCCTACGACATCGTGATGGAGATGGACGAGATCAACGAGGACTTCCCGGACACCGACGTGGCCATCGTCATCGGCGCCAACGACATCGTGAACCCCGCCGCGCAGGACGATCCCACCAGCCCCATCGCCGGTATGCCCGTGCTGGAGGTGTGGAAGGCCAAGACCTCCATCGTGATGAAGCGCTCGATGGCCTCGGGTTATGCCGGGGTAGACAACCCCTTGTTCTACAAGGAAAACAACCGCATGCTCTTCGGCGATGCCAAGAAAATGCTGGACGAGGTGCTCGCAGCGCTCAAAGCCTGACGGGCATAATCCGATCTCAGGAAAAGCACGGTCGTGCTGAAATTGACTGTGCTGTCCGGGCCCCAGAAAAACTTTTCAGGAGACAAATAAATGACCGACCGCCCCTGGCTGGCTGCTTACCCCCAAGGCGTTCCCGCAGACATTGACCCCACGCAGTACGCCTCTTTGGTCGCGTTGATGGATGAGGCTTTCCGCCAATACGCAGACCGCGTGGCTTACAGCTTCATGGGCAAGGACATCAGCTTTGCGCAGACCGATGCGCTCAGCCGTGCGTTTGCCGCCTACCTGCAAGGCCTGGGCCTGGTCAAGGGTGACCGCGTGGCCATCATGATGCCCAACGTGCCCCAGTACCCCGTGGTGGTGGCCGCTGTGCTGCGCGCAGGCTTTGTGGTGGTCAATGTCAACCCGCTGTACACCCCGCGCGAGCTGGAACACCAGCTCAAGGACTCCGGCTCCAAGGCCATCGTCATCATCGAGAACTTTGCCACCACGCTGCAAAGCTGCATTGCCAACACGCCCGTCAAGCATGTGGTGCTGTGCGCCATGGGCGACCAGCTGGGCTTCCTCAAGGGCATGCTGGTCAACTACGTGGTGCGCAACGTCAAGAAGCTGGTGCCTGAATACAGCCTGCCCGGCGCCGTGCGCTTCAACGACGCCATTGCCAAGGGCCAGCGCGGCACGTTCAAGCCGGTGGACATCAAGCCCGATGACATCGCGCTGCTGCAATACACCGGTGGCACCACCGGCGTGAGCAAGGGCGCCGTGCTGCTGCACCGCAACGTGATTGCCAACGTGCTGCAGGCCGAGGCCTGGAACGAGCCAGTGATGAAATCGCTGCCCGCGGGCGAGCAGCCCACCAGCATTTGCGCCCTGCCGCTGTACCACATCTTCGCCTTCACGGTGAACATGATGCTGGGCATGCGCACCGGCGGCAAAGTCATCCTCATCCCCAACCCGCGCGACCTGCCTGCGGTGCTCAAGGAGTTGTCCAAGCACACCTTCCACAGCTTCCCGGCGGTGAACACGCTGTTCAACGGCTTGGCCAACCACCCCGACTTCAACACCGTCAACTGGAAGAACCTGCGGGTTTCGGTGGGCGGTGGCATGGCGGTGCAAGGCGCCGTGGCCAAGCTCTGGCTGGAGAAGACGGGCTGCCCCATCTGCGAAGGCTATGGCCTGTCGGAGACCTCGCCCATCGTCAGCTGCAACCCCGTGACGGCCAAGGAATTCACGGGCACCATCGGTGTGCCGCTGCCCAGCACCCTCATGAAGCTGCTGGACGACGATGGCCGCGAAGTGACCACCCTGGGCCAGTCCGGCGAAATCGCCATCAAGGGCCCGCAGGTGATGGCGGGCTACTGGCAGCGCCCTGACGAAACCGCCAAGGTCATGACCGAAGACGGCTACTTCAAGTCGGGCGATGTGGGCGTGATGGATGCGCGCGGCTACTTCAAGATCGTGGACCGCAAGAAGGACATGGTGCTGGTCAGCGGCTTCAACGTTTACCCCAACGAGGTCGAAGAAGTGGTGGCCGACATGCCTGGCGTGCTGGAGTGCGCCGTGGTGGGCGTACCCGACGAGAAGACGGGCGAGGCGGTGAAGCTCGTCATCGTCAAGAAAGACCCCGCCCTCACCGAAGCCCAGGTCAAGGAATACTGCAAGGCCAACCTCACGGGCTACAAGCAGCCCAAGGTGATCGAGTTCCGCACCGAACTGCCCAAGACCCCCGTGGGCAAAATCCTGCGCCGCGAACTGCGCGACAAGAAGTGACCCGAAGGGGCACTTCTTGCGGCGAAGGCTCATGTTGCGCAGCAACGTGAAGCGCAGCGGCCGAAGCCACAAGCCCCAGCGTGCCTGTTCCACCCGAAGGGGCACTTCTTGCTGCGAAGCAACGTGAAGCGCAGCGGCCCCATCGGGGCAATGCCGCTCAGTTAAGTCTGAGCGGCATTTTTTTGACGGGATACTGG
>NZ_CAXIAK010000067.1:0-19297 GCF_964021665.1 uncultured Acidovorax sp. | reverse complement strand
GCACTGTACAAACAACAAAGACCCCGAAGGGCCTTTGCTTAACTTACTGGCATTGGCCCGGATGCCCCTATTTGCTGCTTGCAACCAAGTTCATGTGCCTAGCTGCGACGGGCTTACAACCCGGCTGCTGCGCGCAGCGCAGCAGCTTTATCGGTCTTCTCCCAAGTGAACTCGGGCTCTTCGCGGCCGAAGTGGCCGTAGGCGGCGGTCTTGCTGTAGATGGGGCGCAGCAGATCCAGCATCTGGATGATGCCCTTGGGGCGCAGGTCGAAGTGGGCTTCCACCAGCTTGGCGATTTCGTGGTCGGGGATCACGCCAGTGCCTTCGGTGTACACGGTGATGTTCATCGGGCGGGCCACGCCAATCGCATACGCCACCTGGATCTGGCACTGGCGTGCCAGGCCGCCAGCCACGATGTTCTTGGCCACGTAGCGGGCTGCATAGGCGGCAGAGCGGTCTACCTTGCTGGGGTCCTTGCCGCTGAATGCGCCGCCGCCGTGGGGGCATGCACCGCCGTAGGTGTCCACAATGATCTTGCGGCCCGTGAGGCCACAGTCACCCTGCGGACCGCCGATGACGAAACGGCCTGTGGGGTTGATCAGGTACTTGGTGTCCTGCAGCCACTCCTTGGGCAGCACGGGCTTGATGATTTCTTCGATGCAGGCCTCGTAGAAGCTGGCCTTCATCTTGGTGGCGGTTTCCGACTGGTCGGGGCTGTGCTGGGTGGAGAGCACCACGGTGTCGATGCTGTGGGGCTTGCCATCCACATAGCGCATCGTGATCTGGCTCTTGGCGTCAGGGCGCAGGAAGGGCAGGCGGCCGTCCTTGCGCAGCTGGGCTTGGCGCTCGACCACGCGGTGGGCGTAGTAGATGGGCGCGGGCATCAGCTCAGGCGTTTCGTCGCAGGCGTAGCCAAACATCAGGCCCTGGTCTCCCGCGCCGATGTTCAGGTGGTCGTCAGACGCGTGGTCCACGCCCTGGGCGATGTCGTTGGATTGCTTGTCGTAGGCCACCAGCACTGCGCAGCCTTTGTAGTCGATGCCGTATTCGGTGTTGTCGTAGCCGATGCGCTTGATGGTGTCGCGCGCGACCTGGATGTAGTCGACGTGGGCGTTGGTGGTGATCTCACCGGCCAGCACGACGAGGCCCGTGTTGGTCAGCGTTTCGGCAGCCACACGGCTCTTGGGGTCTTGTTCGAAGATCGCGTCGAGGATCGCGTCAGAGATCTGGTCTGCCACCTTGTCGGGGTGGCCTTCAGAGACGGATTCCGAGGTAAAAAGAAAGTCGTTCGCCATTTGAATAAACTCCTGTGTTCCGGCATTTTGGGCGTCGCCCGCAGCCTAGGTAGCTTTGGCGAACGCTTTAGCAGATTTTTTTTACGTCGCCCTGCAAGTTGCTCATTTAACTCAGCGACCCCTACATTTTAATGCCTGCTGTCTTTCGATTCTTTTCCGTATTTCCGCTGTGGTTGCTCCACATCATCGGATGCGTTCTGGGCTGGGTGGCTTTTGCTGCCTCGGGTGTGTATCGCCAACGCTTTCTGGCCAATGCGGCGCTGGCGGGCTACTCGTTTGCGCAGGTGCGCGCCGCCGTAGGCCACGCCGGGCGCATGGTGGCCGAGTTGCCCCGGCTGTGGTTGGGCGCGCCTGTGCCGGTTCGCATCGAGGGCGAGCCCTGCGTGGAGCAGGCCTGGGCGGCCGGGCGCGGTGTGATTTTTCTCACCCCGCATCTGGGGTGCTTTGAGATGTCGGCCCAGGCCGTTGCCACGCGCTGGAGTGCCCAGCAAGGCCCAATCACCGTGCTGTACCGCCCCGCGCGCCAAGCCTGGTTGGCCAAGGTGATGGAGACCGCACGCAACCGCCCAGGCATGCAGGCCGTGCCCACCACGCTGGCGGGGGTGCGCCAGATGATCAAGGCCCTGCGCCGTGGCGAAGCCGTGGGCCTGCTGCCCGACCAGGTGCCGCCCGAAGGGCTGGGAGTCTGGTCGCCCGTGTTTGGCAAACCGGCCTACACCATGACGCTGGCCGCCCGCCTAGCGCTGCAGACCGGCGCCACCGTGCTGCTGGTGCGCTGCGAGCGCGAACCGATGGGGCGCGGCTTTGTGATGTATGCCGAGCCCTTGCCGCAGCCGCTCGACGCTGACCTGGAGACCGCCGTGCGCCAGGTCAACGAGGCCATGGAGCATGTGATTCGCCAGTGCCCTGGCCAGTATCTTTGGGGCTATGGCCGCTACAAGCAGCCCCGAGCCGAAGCCCCAGCGGTGGAGGCCTCGTCATGATGAGTCGGCTGGGTGTGTGGTTCATGGGCGTGCTGGCCCGAGTGCCTTTGCCGGTGTTGCGCGTCATGGGGGCCGCGTTGGGGCGGGTGTTGTTTGTGCTCGTGGTGCCACGGCGCAAGATTGCTCTGCGTAATCTTGAGCTGTGCTTTCCGCAGGCATCGGTTGAGCAGCGCACGCAGTGGGCGCGCGAGAGCTTTATCGTCTTTTGCCAGACCTGGCTGGACCGCAGCTGGCTGTGGTCAGCTCCTCAGTCGGTGGTGGAGCAGCGCGTGAAGCTCCGGGGCGCCGTGCAGGAGCTGGATGGCGATGTGCCCACCATCATCTTCGCACCGCATTTCTACGGCATGGACGCAGGCGGGCTGGTGCTGCCGTTGCGCACTTCCCGGGCGTTCACGTCCATTTTTTCTACCCATCCCGACCCGGTCATTGACGCCTGGTTCATGGCGGGCCGCCAGCGTTTTGGCGACGTGCGCATGCTCAACCGCGCAGACGGGGTCAAGCCCATCATTTCCAACCTGCGCAAGGGTGGGCTGCTCTACCTGCTGTCCGACATGGATTTCGGAGCCGGTGAGTCGATCTTCGTGCCCTTTTACGGCGTTCCAGCGGCCACGGTGCCGTCGCTGTCGCGCTTTGCGCGCCTGGGCCGCGCCAAGGTGATTGGCATGTACACGCGACTGACTCCCGATGGCTACGTGGCTGAGCTGACGCCCGCGTGGGACCACTATCCCACCGACGATGTCGAGGCTGACACCGCCCGCATGAACCGCGAGCTGGAGCGCTACATCAACACCATGCCCGGCCAGTACTACTGGGTGCACAAACGCTTCAAGACGCGGCCTGAGGGGCAGCCGTCCTTGTACAAATAAAGCGTGGAGCGGGCGCGTAGCCGCGCGTGGCGCTTGATAAGGAAAAGGCCATGTAAGGCTTGCCGGTAAAGCGCTAAAAGCTACTATTTCAGTAGCAAAAAATGCCCCAATTCCTGCGCGACGCGCTCGGGGTGCTCATGCACCACCCAGTGCGATGCGTGCTCGATCTGGCGCAGCCGCAGGCGGTGTACCCAGTCGGGCAGGCCCTGCAGCAGCCCCGGCAGCAAGGCCGGGTCGTCCATGGCCCACAGCACCAGCGTGGGCACATCCACGCTCAGCATCGATGCCGGCAATTCCAAGTCGAGTGCGGCGCGGTCGCCTTCGCGCGGTGGGCGCAACGGGCTGGCGCGGTAGTAGTTGCAGGCTCCGGTCAGCCCCTGGCTCCACAGCGCCCGGTATTGGGCACGCACGGCCTCAGTCAACCATGCGGGCGCGTGGCCTTCCGGGGTGTTGAAGAAAGCGAACAGCCGCTGAAAGTCGTTTTCGGCCAGGAGCGATTCTGCGTCTGGTCTGCACAAAAAGTGCATGTACTGGCTGGCGGCCTGCTGGGCTGCGTTGGTTTGCAGTTCGCACAAAAACGCGCCGGGGTGGGGCGAGTTGATGACCGCCAGGCGCTTGAGCCATTGCGGCTGCTGGTTGGCCAGGTTCCAGGCCACGGCGCCACCCCAGTCGTGCGCGACCAGGCACTCCACGGTCCCCGTGGTGCACACCGCCGAGATCAGCGCGACCAGGTCTTGCACCAGGTGTTTGGCGCGGTAGGCTTCGGTGGCTTGGGGTTGGCTGGATTCGCCAAAGCCACGCAGGTAGGGCGCCACGCAGTGGTAGCCACCGTTTTCGGGGCGGGCAAAGTGCAGCAGCAACTCATCCCAGATGAACGCGCCTTCCGGGAAACCGTGCAGAAACATCAGCACCGGGCGTCCACGCGAGCCACTTTCGCGGCATTGCAATGAAATCCCGTGGGGCAGGGTGACAGTGCGGGTCTGGATCATGGCGCGATTTGCTATAAGTTATATAGCTGCTCGCGCTTTGCCTATAAGCGCTGGCGGCTATTTGGTTGATGGGTTCTCGTCGGCGGCCTGCGGGCTGGCTGGGAGGGGTTGGGCACCTCCCTCTGCCGCAGGCTCCGTCCCTTGCGGGCGCACGGGGTGCGCCCATTGCCACAGCAATTGCGCTACTTCGTCCACCCCTTGCTTCTTCAGGGCCGAGAACATCTTCACCTCGCCACCGCCAGCCTGCAGTCGCGTAATGGACAGCACCTTGGCTTGCTCCGAGCGCGTCAGCTTGTCGGCTTTGGTCAGCACGATGAGGAACTTCAAACCCTCTTCCACGCGGGGGCGCACCGCTTCGAGCAGGGCTTCATCCAGCTCCGTCAGGCCCAGGCGCGGGTCGCACAGCAGCACGATGCCCGTGAGGCCGGGGCGGCTGACCAGGTAGTTCACCATCACCTGCTGCCAGCGCAGCTTGTCGGAGCGCGACACCGCCGCGTAGCCGTAGCCGGGCAAGTCGGCCAGCACGGCGTCGGTCACGCCCTGCTTGCCCAGGGCGAACAGGTTGATGTGCTGGGTGCGCCCAGGCTTTTTCGAGGCAAAAGCCAGCTGCTTTTGCTGGGTGAGGGTGTTGATGCAGGTGGATTTGCCTGCGTTGGAGCGGCCCACGAAGGCGATTTCGGGCACATCGATGGGGGGCAGGTGGTGCAGCTGGGCAGCGGTGGTCAGAAAGCGCGCCGTGTGCATCCAGCCCCTGGCGATCTTGGCGTCGGGTGCGGGCGGAAGGCTGCCAGCAACTGGCGCAGAAAGATGGGTTGTCATGGAAAGTTGGGATGCTCTGGAGCCTCATTGTAGAATCGAGCGGCTTTTGCGCACATAAACACACACCCTCGATATGAAGTTGCTCGCCTCCTTGTTGACGGCTGCCGTACTGGCAGCACCTGTTTTCTCGGCCTTTGCAGCGGGTGATGCACCCAAAGTGGCCAAGCCGGATCTCGTCAAGGGCGAGGCCAGCTACACCGCTGTGTGCGCGGCATGCCACGGAGCTGACGGCAATTCAGCCATCGCTGCCAACCCCAAGCTGGCCCAGCAGCACCCCGAATACCTCGTCAAGCAGCTGCAGGAGTTCAAGTCCGGCAAGCGCAACAACGCGGTCATGAAGGGTTTTGCCACCATGCTGACCGACGAAGACATGAAGAACATCGCCTACTGGGTGGCCTCCAAGCCAGCCAAGGCAGGTTTCGCCAAGGACAAAGACCTGGTGACCCTGGGCGAGCGCATCTACCGCGGCGGCATTGCAGATCGCAACATCGCCGCCTGCGCTGGCTGCCACAGCCCCAACGGTGCTGGCATTCCTGTCCAATACCCACGCCTGTCGGGTCAGCATGCTGACTACACCGTGGCCCAGCTGAATACCTTCCGTGATGGCACCCGTGCCAACAGCACCCAGATGACCCAGGTCGCTGCCAAGCTGAACGACAAGGAAATCAAGGCGGTTGCCGACTACATTGCCGGCCTGCGCTGAGTTGCGCTGATGCATTGGGTGGCTTCTGTTGGAGGCCACACGGAACCAACCGCCAATAAACAAACCCAAAAAGGGCGGGCCCATCCAGACGATGGCCCCGCCCTTTTTCTTCGCCTCCTGCCCTTTTATCTCCATGTCTGAAACCACCCAAGGCGTTCGCGTCCAGTCGGGCTCACGGGCTCTGCGCGCAGGGGTCGAGCTGCTGTCGTCCATGCGGTTCGCTATTTCGCTGCTGACGGTGATCTGCATTGCCTCGGTCATTGGCACCGTGCTCAAGCAGCATGAGCCGGCCGTCAATTACGTGAACCAATTTGGACCCTTCTGGGCAGAGCTTTTTGGTGCTTTGCAGCTCAATGCGGTGTACAGCGCGTGGTGGTTTTTGCTGATCCTGGCCTTTTTGGTGGTCAGCACGTCCCTTTGCATCGCTCGCAACACCCCCAAATTTTTGAGCGATATCAAATCTTATAAAGAAAATGTGCGCGAGCAGAGCCTGCGCGCGTTCCACCACAAGGCCGAAGCGGCCCTGGCAGAAGGCACGGAAGCCGAGGCCCGGCGCATTGGCGGCATGCTGGCCAGCGGGGGCTGGAAGGTGCGCCTGCAGCAGCGTGATACTGCCGCAGGCCCTGGTACCGGCTGGATGGTGGCCGCCAAGGCAGGGGCTGCGAACAAGATCGGCTACATCGCCGCGCACAGCGCCATCGTGCTGGTGTGTGTGGGTGGTTTGCTCGACGGCGATTTGATCGTGCGCGCCCAGATGTTGCTGGGCGGCAAGACCCCTTACGCGGGCAGCGGGCTGATTGCCGATGTGAAGCCAGAGCACCGCTTGTCCGAGCGCAACCCGACCTTCCGTGGCAACCTGGTGGTGGCCGAAGGCACGCAGTCGGGCACGGCGATCCTGAACCAGTCGGACGGCGTGCTGCTGCAGGAGCTGCCGTTTGCGGTGGAACTCAAGAAGTTCATCGTGGAGCACTACTCCACCGGCATGCCCAAGCTGTTTGCCAGCGAAATCATCATCCACGACAAAGCCACGGGCGAGAAAACACCGGCCCGTGTGGAGGTGAACCACCCCGCCAGCTACAAGGGCATCGAGATTTACCAATCCAGCTTTGACGATGGGGGCTCCCAGCTCAAGCTGCGTGCGGTGCCCATGGCGCCTGGAGCCCAGCCGTTTGATGTGGAAGGCGTGGTGGGTGGCTCCACCCAGCTCACCAACAAGGGCGGAGCCGCGGGCGGCGACACCATGACCCTGGAGTTCACGGCGCTGCGCACCATCAACGTGGAAAACTTCGCGGGGGCGCCCAACATGTCGGGCGCCGATGTGCGCAAGGTGGATTTGCGCGAGTCCGTCGAGTCCCGCCTGGGCGCTGCCAACAAGACCGTGACCAAGAAAGAGCTGCGCAACGTGGGCCCCAGCGTGAGCTACAAGTTGCGCGATGCCGCAGGCCAGGCCCGCGAGTACCACAACTACATGCTGCCCGTGGACACGGGCGATGGCACGCCAGTGTTCCTGCTGGGCGTGCGCGAAGCGCCTTCCGAACCCTTCCGCTACCTGCGTGTGCCTGCCGATGACCAGGGCAGCATGGATGGCTTTGTGCGCATGCGTGCAGCGCTGGCAGACCCCGCCGCTCGCGACAAGGCTGTGCGCCGCTATGTGGCGCAGGCCATCGAGCCTTCGCGGCGTGAACTGGCCGAGCAGTTGTCCCAATCCGCCTCCCGGGCCCTGGCGGTGTTCGCGGGTGCGATGCCAGCTGCTCCAGGCAAGCCAGCCGGTGGGCTGCAAGCCATTTCTGATTTCATGGAAGCCAACGTGCCAGAGGCCGAGCGCTCTCGCGCGGGTGAGGTGCTGATCCGCATCCTGAACGGCACTTTGTTTGAGCTGGTGCAACTGACGCGCGAAAATGCGGGCCTCAAGCCCCTGGAGCAGGACGATCGCACCCGCGCCTTCATGACGCAGGCGGTGCTGTCGCTCAGCGACGCCGTGATGTACCCCGCCCCGATTGCTTTCGAACTCAAGGACTTCACCCAGGTGCAGGCCAGCGTGTTCCAGGTGGCCCGTGCCCCCGGCAAGAACATTGTCTATCTGGGTTGCGCCTTGCTCATCCTGGGCGTTTTTGCCATGCTTTACATCCGTGAACGCCGTGTCTGGGTGTGGTTATCGCCCCAGGAACAGGGCTCTCATGCTCTGATGGCGCTTTCCACCAACCGCAAAACGATGGACGGCGACAAGGAATTTGTCCAGCTCGCTCAAAAACTGATCGGGGCGCAGCCCCACACAGGCCACGCATGAACACCGCAACCACCACCATCACCTTGAACGAAGGCTTTTTGTCGCGCCGCAACTGGCTGGACTGGCTGTTTGCCGTCCTGGTCACTGTGGGCGGTCTCTACGCCTTTCAGCGCTACAGCGCCTACATGGATGTGTATGAAAAAGGCATCCTGATCGGAGCCGTGCCCAGCGTGATCTGGCTGGGCTGGTTCTGGCGCCCTTTGCGGGTACTGATGCTGGTGGTGGCGGCCCTGGCGCTGATGGCCATCGGCCTGTACCAGCAAGATGGTGCGGGCACCCTGGCGCGTGCAGAGACGGTGTTTGGCCTCAAGTACTTCCTGTCCAGCCAGTCGGCCATCCTGTGGATGAGCATGCTGTTCTTCATGAGCACTGCGTTCTACTGGATCGGCATGTTCTCGCGCGGGGAGGGGAACACCATGAGCATGATCGGCTCGCGCATCGCGTGGGTGGCCGTGGCCATGGCCCTCATCGGCACGCTGGTGCGCTGGTACGAAAGCTACCTCATCGGCCCTGATGTGGGGCACATCCCGGTCAGCAACCTCTACGAGGTGTTCGTGATGTTCTGCTGGATGACCGCTGCGTTCTACCTGTATTACGAAGAGCAGTACGAAACCCGCTCGCTCGGTGCCTTCGTCATGCTGGTGGTGAGTGCGGCTGTGGGCTTTTTGCTCTGGTACACCGTGGTGCGCGAGGCACATGAAATCCAGCCCCTGGTGCCCGCCCTCAAGAGCTGGTGGATGAAGCTGCATGTACCCGCCAACTTCATCGGCTACGGCACGTTTGCGCTGGCAGCCATGGTGGCCTTTGCCTACCTCATCAAGATGCAGGCCAGCGAAACCCGCTGGTACAAGCTGGTGCCCCTTTGGCTGCTGGGCGTGGTGTTGTGCTTTGAACCCATCGTGTTCCGCCAGAACGCCACCGAAGGCGGCAGCAGCTACTGGATGGTGTACTTCGGCATTTCCGCGCTGATCGTGGCCGCCATCCTGTTCGGGCGCAAGCGCATTGCCGAGCGTCTGCCCAGCTTTGAGGTACTGGACGACGTCATGTACAAGTCCATCGCCGTGGGCTTTGCCTTCTTCACCATTGCCACCGTGCTGGGCGCGTTGTGGGCTGCCGAAGCCTGGGGCGGCTACTGGAGCTGGGACCCGAAGGAAACCTGGGCGCTGATCGTGTGGCTGAACTATGCATCCTGGCTGCACATGCGCCTGATGAAGGGCTTGCGCGGCGCCATCTCTGCCTGGTGGGCGTTGGTGGGGTTGGTGGTCACCACCTTCGCCTTCCTGGGGGTGAACATGTTCCTGAGCGGGCTGCACAGCTACGGCACCCTGTAACTTTTACGCGCAGCGCCCCCCACTACAGGGGGCGCTTGCCCTCCGGTGGGCAACTGTTTCGTCTTCGGTGTAACATGATTGGTCTGCAAAGCGAACTAAGCGTCGCTTTTGTGCTCATACAGCGCGGCAGTCACCATTCCACCGGAGAAACTCATGCGGACACCTCCTCGCAACACGGGCTTTCAACACCCGTATTCCAGCGAAATCACCCCCAAGGCCGTTTACGAAGACCGCCGTCAGATGCTCAAGCGGATGGCGGGTGGCGCTGCGGGTGTTGCCATCGCCGCATGGGCGGGGCGCCAAGCCATGGGCCAGCAGGTCACGCGCCCTGGCAAGCTCGCAGCCCTGGCCAGCACCAAGTCGGCCGTGGCAGGTGCGGTGACGATGGAGAAGCTCACCGATTACAAGGACGCGAGCACCTACAACAATTTCTATGAGTTCGGCACCGACAAGGCCGACCCCGCGCGCAACGCGCACACCCTCAAGACCACGCCCTGGACGGTGGAGGTGGAGGGGCTCATCAAGAAGCCGGGCAAATATGGCATCGAGGACTTGCTCAAACTCAGCGCGCAGGAAGAGCGCATCTACCGCCTGCGCTGCGTGGAAGGCTGGTCCATGGTCATCCCCTGGGTGGGCTATTCGCTGGCCGAGTTGATCAAGCGCGTGGAGCCCATGGGCAGCGCGAAGTACGTGGAGTTTGTGACGCTGGCCGACAAGGCCACCATGCCCTATGTGGGCTCACGCGTGCTCGACTGGCCTTATGTGGAAGGCCTGCGCATGGATGAGGCCATGCACCCGCTGACCCTGCTGGCGTTTGGCATGTATGGCGAGGTGCTGCCCAACCAGAACGGCGCGCCCGTGCGCCTGGTGGTGCCATGGAAGTACGGTTTCAAGAGCGCCAAGAGCATCGTGAAAATCCGCTTTGTCGAGAAAGAGCCCGGCACTGCTTGGAACAAGGCAGCGCAGCAGGAATACGGCTTTTATTCCAACGTGAACCCGAATGTGGACCACCCCCGCTGGAGCCAGGCCACCGAGCGCCGCATTGGCGAAGACGGCCTGTTTGCCAAGAAGCGCAAGACGCTGATGTTCAATGGCTACGAAGCCCAGGTGGGCCAGCTGTATGCGGGCATGGACCTCAAGAAGTTCTACTGACGTGCAAACTGGTACGAGTCCACAGCGCCCCCCCAGCACGGCGTGCGACTGGCGCAAGGCGCTGCTGCATCCGGCCGCCAAGCCCATCTTGTTTTGCGCAGCACTGCTGCCCGCGGTGTGGCTGGTGGTGGCTGCGGCCACCAACCAGCTGGGCGCCAACCCGGCCGAGGCGTTGATCCGCTCCACCGGTGACTGGGCCCTGCGTGCGCTGTGCCTGGTGCTGGCCTTAACCCCACTGCGCGTGGCGTTTGCCGTGCCCGCGCTCGCGCGGTGGCGGCGCATGCTGGGGCTGTTTGCGTTCTTCTACGCTTTCTTGCATGTGCTCAGCTACAGCTGGCTGGACATGGGGCTCGACGTGCCCGACATCCTGGCCGACATCGCCAAACGGCCTTTCATCCTGGTCGGTACGCTAGCCTTTGTGGTGCTGCTGGCGCTGGCGGCCACCTCGTTCCAGCGGGCCATTCGGGCGCTGGGTGGCAAGCGCTGGCAAGCGCTGCACCGCAGCGTGTACGCCGCCGCATTGCTGGCAGTGCTGCATTTCTTCTGGATGCGCGCGGGCAAAAACAACTTCGCTGAGGTGGCGGTGTACGCCGCCATCATCGCGGCGCTGCTGGGCTGGCGGCTGTGGCGCAGGCTGAAGGGGTGATGCGCTGATCTGGGCGATTGCTGTGAAATATTGAGTTTGCTACATATTTTGTAGCTGCTTGCGCTCATTGGATGGGCGCTAGAGGCCAATTCCTCTCGAGTGCTCCGTGTTGATGGCGCGCTTCTCTTGCGGTTGGTGTTTGGGATAAGTTGATACACGAACTTCGTGGCCCACGAAGTTCGTGTAAACTAAATCCCATGAAAAACGTCACCATCACGATGGACGACACCGTGGCCGAGTGGGTTCGCGTCGAAGCGGCCAAGCGCGGCAGCAGTGTGTCGCGGCTCATGGGTGAATGGCTGGCCGAAAAAATGCGCCAGGAAGACGCCTACGCGCAGGCCATGCGCGAGGCGCTGGCGTTTGAGACCTGGGGCGCTTCATCAGGCCCCTATGTGCCCCGCGAGACCTTGTTCCAGCGATGAGCACCACCCCCATCTTTGTCGACACCGAAGTGCTGCTCGCCAGCGTGGACGAGCGCGACCCGGCGCGCCAGGCGCGTGCGCGCGAGTGGCTCACTTTTTGCTGGCAAACGCGCAGCGGGCGCATCAGCTCGCAGGTGCTCAACGAGTTGTACAACCAGGCCATCCAGCGCTTTTCCGGCCCCCACGTGCTGCAGCAAGTGCGTGCCCAGGTGCGCCGCCTGCGCGTGTGGCTGCCGCCGCATCTGGATGCCTACACCGTCGATGGCGCCTGGGATCTGCAAGACCGCTATGGCCTGGGCTACTGGGATGCGCTCATCGTCTCGTCGGCCCACCAGCAGGGCTGTCGATACCTGCTGACCGAAGCCTTGCCGCACGACCAGGTGCTGGACGCCGTGCGCGCCATCAACCCCTTTGTTTTGGCCCCCAACGAACTGGACACTGCCGAATGACCTCTGCCGCCACGCCTACCGACACGCTCGCCAACGCTTTGAACCGCATCCGCCCCGATGTGCGCGCCATGCACTCGTACGTGGTGCAGCCGTCCACCGGCATGCTGAAGATGGACGCGATGGAGAACCCCTTCACCTTGCCTGAGGCGCTGCAGGCTGCGCTGGGCCAGCGTCTGGGGGCGCTGCCGTTGAACCGCTACCCAGGGGCACGGCAGAACGATCTGCGGGCTGCTTTGAAAGCCTATGCGGGCGCACCCACGGATTACGACGTGGTGCTGGGCAACGGGTCTGACGAACTCATCACCCTGCTGGCACTGGCCTGCGCACAGCCCGGCACCGGCCACCGCGCCACCATGCTGGCCCCCATGCCGGGCTTTGTGATGTATCCCATGAGCGCGCAACTGCAGGGGCTCGACTTTGTGGGCGTGCCGCTGACGCCCGACTTTGAGCTGGACGAGCCCGCCATGCTGGCCGCCATTGCGCAGCACCAACCCGCCATCACCTACATCGCCTACCCCAACAACCCCACGGCCACGCTGTGGGACGAGGGCGCGGTGCAGCGCATCATCGACGCCGTGGGCGCGAAAGGCGGCATCGTGGCGGTGGATGAGGCCTACCAGCCGTTCGCCAGCCGCACCTGGCTCACCCGCATGCAGGCCGAGCCTGCGCGCAACGCCCACGTGCTGCTCATGCGCACGCTCAGCAAGTTTGGCCTGGCCGGTGTGCGCCTGGGCTACATGCTGGGCCAGCCCGCCCTGGTGGCCGAGATCGACAAAGTGCGCCCGCCCTACAACGTGAGCGTGCTCAACTGCGAAGCCGCCCTGTTTGCGCTGGAGCATGCCGATGTGTTTGCCGCCCAGGCGGCCGAGCTGCGGGCCCAGCGCACGGTGCTTATCGATGCCCTGCGGGCCATGCCCGGCATCGAGAAGGTGTGGGACAGCGAAGCCAACATGGTGCTGGTGCGCGTGGCCGACGCGGGCAAGACCTATGAGGGCATGAAAACCCGCAAGGTCCTGATCAAGAACGTTTCTACAATGCATCCATTGCTGCACAACTGTTTGCGTCTGACCGTGGGCAACGCCCAGGACAACGCCACCATGCTGGCCGCACTCCAAGCCTCCCTATGACTTCCTCCGCACTCGTCACATCCACCGCCACCGATCCCGCCGCTGACCGCATCGCCGAAGTCAGCCGCAACACCGCCGAGACGCGCATCACCGTGCGCATCAACCTCGACGGCACGGGCCAGTCCAAACTGCACACGGGCATCGGCTTCTTTGACCACATGCTCGAACAGATCGCACGCCATGGCCTGATCGACCTGGACATCGACTGCGCAGGCGACCTGCACATTGACGGCCACCACACGGTGGAAGACGTGGGCATCACCCTGGGCCAGGCGTTTGCGCGCGCGGTGGGCGACAAGAAGGGCATCAACCGCTACGGCCACGCCTATGTGCCGCTCGATGAAGCCTTGAGCCGCGTGGTGGTCGACTTCTCGGGCCGCCCCGGCCTGCATCTGCACATCCCTTTCACCGCAGGCAGCATTGGCGGTTTTGACACCCAGCTCACCTACGAATTCTTCCAGGGCTTTGTGAACCACGCGGGCGTGACGCTGCACATCGACAACCTCAAGGGCATCAATGCCCACCACCAGTGCGAGACAGTGTTCAAGGCCTTTGCCCGTGCGCTGCGCTCTGCGCTCACGCGCGACCCGCGTGCCGCGGGCACCATTCCGTCCACCAAGGGTAGTCTCTGATTTTTAAGCCAAAAAGGCCTCTAGCGCCCATCCAGTAAGCGCTAACAGCTATGAATACAGAAGCAAAAACAGTCGCCGTGGTGGACTACGGCATGGGCAATCTGCGGTCGGTCTCGCAGGCCGTGCAGGCGGCAGCGCAAGGTTCGGGCTGGACGGTAATCGTCACCTCGCGCCCCGATGAAGTGCGCGCCGCCCAGCGCGTGGTGCTGCCAGGGCAGGGCGCCATGCCCGACTGCATGCGCGAACTGCGTGAGTCGGGCCTGCAAGAGTCCGTGCTGGAAGCCGCCGCGTCCAAGCCGCTGTTTGGCGTGTGCGTGGGCATGCAGATGCTGCTGGACCACAGCGCCGAGGGCGACACACCGGGCCTGGGCTTAATCCCTGGGGAGGTCATCAAGTTTGATCTGGCAGGCCGCACCCAGGCCGATGGCAGCCGTTTCAAGGTGCCGCAGATGGGCTGGAACCAGGTGCGCCAGGTGCCCCACGGTGGTGCGGTACACCCAGTGTGGGCAGGCATTCCTGACAACAGTTACTTTTACTTCGTGCACAGCTTTTACGCCCGCCCGCAAAGCGCCGCGCACTGTGCCGGAGAGGCAGACTACGGCGGAGTATTCGCCGCAGCCATTGCGCGCGATAATATTTTTGCCGCGCAATTTCACCCCGAGAAGAGCGCGGAACATGGCTTGGCCCTGTACCGCAACTTTCTGCACTGGAACCCCTGAATCTTTCAACCCGTTCGGGCCGAGTTTCACCTCGCCCTTTTCCTCCCGAACCCATCATGCTGCTCATCCCCGCCATCGATCTCAAAGACGGCCACTGCGTTCGCCTCAAGCAAGGCGATATGGACCAATCCACCACCTTTGGTGAAGACCCCGCGGCCATGGCCCGCAAGTGGGTGGATGCCGGTGCACGTCGCCTGCATCTGGTGGATTTGAACGGTGCTTTTGCGGGTACGCCCAAGAATTACAGCGCCATCAAGTCCATCCTCAAAGAGGTGGGTGACGACATTCCGGTGCAGCTGGGCGGCGGCATTCGCGACCTGGACACTATCGAGAAATACATCGACGGCGGCCTGCGCTACGTCATCATCGGCACCGCTGCGGTGAAGAACCCCGGCTTCCTGAAGGACGCCTGCAGCGCCTTCGGTGGCCACATCATCGTGGGCCTGGACGCCAAGGACGGCAAGGTGGCCACCGATGGCTGGAGCAAGCTCACCGGCCACGAGGTGGTGGATCTGGCCAAGAAGTTTGAAGACTGGGGCGTCGAGTCCATCATCTACACCGACATCGGCCGCGACGGCATGCTCTCGGGCATCAACATCGACGCGACCGTGAAACTGGCCCAGGCTTTGAGCATCCCCGTGATCGCTTCGGGCGGTCTGTCCAACATGGCCGACATCGAGCAACTGTGCGCTGTGGAGTCTGAAGGCGTGGAAGGCGTCATCTGCGGCCGCGCCATTTACAGTGGCGACCTGGACTTTGCCGCAGCGCAGGCGCGTGCTGACGAGTTGGGCGAGGGCTGAGAGTACCGCGCAGCTTTGGATTGACCTTTGTTGCCCTCAAGGCCTGGACAGCATCGGCTGTTCAGGCCTTGTTTGTTTCTGGGGCAGTCGTCAACCCTGATAGGGCGCTCGTGTTTGGGGTTGGATCGGGGCAATGAGGCAATGAGGGCCTTAGCCTCCCCATACCCAGTCAAATCGCACATCCAGGGGGAGGTGGTGGATGCGGTAGCTGGGGGGGAGTTCTTCCAAAGGCCGCAGGCGCACCACAATCGACGGCATGCGCGGAGTCAGGGGGGACACGCGCTCTGCGGGGGTGCGTTCGGCTTCGGAAATGACGTCCTGTACCTCAGCGCGCAAGCTGCGGCCGTCCATGAAATGCAGGGTAGCCTGCCTGCCGGGTTGGGCGTAGCGGGCCTGGCTAGGGGGCAGATACGCATGCACCAGCGGTGGCTTGGCAGTGCCTTGCACTACGGCCACATCGGCCCCCGCCTCCACATGCTCGCCTGCGCGCACCAACTGGCGCACGACCACGACATCAAAAGGCGCTTTCAGCGCGGCCTGGGGCGCGTCTTGGCGTCCTTCTTTGTTTTGCACGCCTGACTCGGGCTGAGGTGTAGCACTTTGGGTTGGCAGAGAGATCGGCACCCGGGCTTGCGCCAGCGTCAACCGAGCCTCCTGCGCAGCGGCACGGGTTCTGCTGGCTTCGGCTTGTGCCTGGAAGACCTGCATCTGTGCGTTGTCCACCTCACTGCGTGTGGCTGCGCCTTCTGCGCGCAAGGACTGTATGGCAGCAAGCCGCTCTTGTTGCAGTGCCAGTTGCTGCTGGCTCAAGCGATGTGCTGACTCTTGGAATGCCAAGCGCTCCGCCAGGGGCTCGCTGGGTGGATTGGCTGCAGCGGCAGAGGCAAGCGGAGGTTCCGCCGTCGGCGGGTCCGCCTTGGCAGCACTGGCGGGGGCGTCTCGTTGCACTTCCATCAACGCCTGTCCTGCTGAAAGCCTGTCACCTACGCCCGCGATGTGCACCACCTGCCCTGGGGTGATGGAGCGCAACACGGTCTGTTCTGTGACGACCAGTCCTGGCGTGGTTTCCCACCAGTAGGACACGACAAAGCGGCCCAGCAGATAGGCTGGTGGTGTCAGGACCATGGCCAACAGCAAGTACCAGCGCCAGCGCGGCACCTGCCGTTTGGATGCTGCGTACTTTACGGACAGACCATTGCTCTCTTGAGGAGAGCTGGGTGGAATATCAAACTGGATTTTCAAGGGCGTGCCTCTTTAAATTCTTCCCACGACTGCACGATCACTCCGCTGAAGTGGGGCAGGGCAGACAGTTGCTTTGCCAATGCGCTCCAGCGTTGCAGTGCGACAGCCTTGCCAAGCTGAAAATGGCTCTCCTCTGCCGTGAGCGCACGCTCCATGCTTTGCGCAATGGAGAACTTCAGGCCCGGCGGCCCTTGCAGCAGAGGCTGCGCAATGTCAAATGCGCGGTCCGTATTGCTCACGTAGAGCATGGCTGTCAGTTCACTCGCACCCGCTTCTTGCAATCGCTGTGCGAAGCCAGGGGATTCAAACTCGCGGTAGTGCGTTGTCAGTGCCACGGGCCAGGGGGCAATGCCCCGTACTGCCCTCACTGTGTCCAACACCCCTTGGTCCCACTGGGGTTGGTCAGCCTCCGGCAATTGGCTGCGCTCCAGGTCCAGGTGCAGGGCATTGAAAGGCAGGTGGCGCACCGATTGGATCAGTTTCAACAACTGCTCTCGCCCTTCAGGCAAGGCCCAGGTGGGTTCGCCCAGCAGCAACTCCACCCTCACGCCCCTCTGTTTGGCCTTCGCGACCAGCTGCGTCAAGCGTTGCTGGCCGGGTGGTTGTGCCAGTGCTTGGAGTTGGTGATTCGTGAAGGAGATGAGCACCCGGTGGGTGCCCGGCGGCAGCGCCTTCAACTGGCTGGGGGCTTGCAGCAGCGCTGGCCCGTTCCAGACATACCAGCCCAAGGCCAAGGCTGGTAGTCCTTCGGCTGTGCGTGGCGAGGGGCCCCCTGCGCTAGCCTGCAGAGACGCCAGACGCGTGGTGGAGGCTTGAGGAAAAGGATTGCCCATCAGCGTGAGCAAAACAGGCCGGAGCGTGGCGACCCTGTGGGGCGCGGTGGTGGCTTGGGCGCACCCTGTGGCGGACCAGGATGCAAGCTCTGCCGTAGCCAATTCCAGTCGCTCTGCCGCTTCCACCCACTGCAACCCCGCTTGCAGCAGGGCATAGCGCGCGTTCAGCACCTTGGCATAGGCATCACCGTCGTCGATGCGTTGCTGGCGCAGCATGGCTACACGCAGGTTCTCTTGCGCCACCAGGAGCAGACGCTCTGCATTGGATTGGTCAGACTGTCTGACTTGCCGCAGCCCCAGTGCCAGCTCGGCTGCCGTGAGGAATTCACCGCGACGCAGCTCCAGCTGGCTTTCCGCTCGGTAACGCTCGCTTTGCAGCTGGCCCAGCATCGCATCACGATGGGCCTTCCATTCCAGAGGGACGGACAGGTCAATGCCCACGGTCGTGCTGTGGCCCGGCTGTCCTCCGAAATCTCGGCTGACAGATTGCGACAGAGACACTCCGGCTTCCACCGTTTCGCGGCGCAGGTGGGTCGCAATCTGGTCTGTTGCATCCACTTCCAGCCGCGCTTGCTGCACGCTGGGGTGTTCGTCCACCTGTGCCAGCACGTCCTGGGCTCTGGTGCATGCGTCGGGCCAAACTATGGGGTCTGTGTCCAGCGCGGTGATGCTGCGGTCGGTCAGCCGAGACAGTTCGCGCAGGGTGCTTTGCGCGGTGAACTGCAAGGTGCGCTGCAGGGCTTCGGTGGACGAGAACAAGCCGCTCAGTCCCATTCGCTCTGCTGGCAACATGTACCCGGCCTTTGTTCGGCGCTCCAGCGATGCCTCGATGGCCTCTTTTTCGGTGAGAAAAGCCTGGGTCAGTGCAATGCGCTGCATGCCATGCAGGTGGCGCACATAGGACTGGCGTACGGCTTGCACCGCTTCCTGTTGTACGGCCCTTAGCCGCACCTGCCGCGCTGCAGTCCCTTGCTCTGCTTCCGTCACAGCGCGCAGTTGTGCTTCACGGCTGCCCAGCAGGGGCCAGCGCACACCAGCCTGCACTTGGGCGCGCTGGTAGCTGCGGCTCACGGTATCTGTCACGGCTTCGCGGGCGTTGCCCACGGTGGCTCCACCAAACAATCGCCCGCCTTGTCGGGCGCGCGCCGCATCTGCGCGGTGGGCTGCCACGTCCTTCTCTGCTTGGGCCAGCCGCACGCTGGGGGCAGACGTCCGGGCCCATGTTTCCAGGTCAGTCAGTTGGGCTGCGTCGGCCCAAGCGGGGCCTGCATGCAGGTTCAGGCCCAGGCACAGCAGCACAGCGGTTTGTTGCAGGGTCCGGCTCCAGTGGCTTTTCAACATGTCAGAACTTGGTTTTGCGCAGCACCCACCAGGGCGCCATGGATGAGTCGAGGTGGGAATTCATCGTCATTTCCGTCAAGATGGAGAACGCACAGTGCAGGCGATTGGCAAACGCGAACAATGGCATCAATGGCAGGAACCGGAGGTAGTCCAGGTCTTCTTTGGGGCGCTCCGAAACCGCGATCACATAGAGCAAAAAGTAAAAAATGATGGCCAGCAAGTAGGCCAGGTAAATGAACGCCAGCACCCCGATGACTGCGCCGACGGGCAGGGTAAAGAGCATCACGCTGGTGTAGCCCACGATGAGAAAAGGCATCAGTACCTGCATCACCAGCCCGTTGACGGCCACAAACAGGAAATTGCGCCAACCTAGCAGCCGTGGCCTGAGATTGAAGCGGAACTTGCGGATGAAGATGAAGAACATGTCGCCATCCCAGCGCAGCCGCTGGCGAAAGAAAATGCGCCAGGTGTCGGGCGCGTCGGTGTGCCCCACGGCATGCGGGTCGAACACAATGCGCAGCCCGGGGTGCCTGCCAAAGTACTGTTTGATCCGCATGGTCATGTCCAGGTCTTCGGCCGACCCCGCATCCCAGCCGCCCAGGTTGCGGATGAATCCGGTGCGGAACACGCCAAAGGCGCCCGAGATGTTGTTGACGATGTT
>NZ_CAXIAK010000066.1:0-19454 GCF_964021665.1 uncultured Acidovorax sp. | reverse complement strand
CACCACCGACCGGCTGAACAGCAGCGCCCCCACCACGCTGGCGGCGCACACCGCCAGCATCACGATCAGGCTGACCGTGGTGGCCTGGCTGGCGCGCTGGGCCGCTTTGCCTGCAGTGTCAGCACTGGCCTTGGCGATCAGCTCTGCTGCTTCGTCCAGCAGCTTCGACGGCTCCCGGTCCATGCCTTGCACCGCCTTGTCTCCGGCCTGTGGGTCGTGGTCTGCTGCCTGAAAGGCTTCGTAACCCTTGCGATAGGCGGCCCCCATGCGCTCGTGCGCCTGGCTGAAGGCTCGCACCTTGTCCAGCGCGGGGCCTGGGGGCAATTCGGCCAGCAGCTGGCTGGCGTCTTGCACCACGATGCGCTCTTGTTTCTGGAAGGCGGCCCAGTAACGCTCGCGCTGGGCGCTGTCCTTGCCGCGCAGCAGCACGTTTTTCCACTCCTGCACCTGCACCTTGAAGTCCTGCAACATGGTGGCGGCTTTGCGCTCTTGCGCGTAGCTCTGCGCAACGGAGGTTTCGTACACCGCAAGTGCCTGGTTCAGCTGCTGTATGCCGAACAGGGCCGCACCCATCAACAGCAGCAACGCCGCCAGAAAGGCGAGGGGGAGCTTGAGACTGAGCTTCATGGAAATCTCCAAACAAAAAGCAGACCTGTTCTTCGTATCTGCTCTCGTCCATCCCTCACGCCAACCCGGATGACCCAAGAGCAAATGCCGCGCTTTGTCGGTGCCCCGCACTGCGCAATGCGGGGCAGCGCATTTTACACATGTTACGAATTGTTTGTGTGAAGATCACAGGCCTTGGCAGGCAGCCTCGCCCATGAAAAAGCCCCCGGGGTACGGGGGCTTGTGGGGCTCAGGCGTTGGCCTGCTTTGCTCGCAGGGCCAACGCAGGGGCGCGGCAGATCAGTCCATGGTCAGATTTTGCTTTGCCACCACGTCTTTGTAGACCGCCAGCTCTTCACGCATCTGCTTGGCAAAGGCCTCAGGCGTGTCGGCCATGATGATGGAGCCGGTTTCCTCGATGCGTTTGCGAATGGCGGGGTCTTGCACCACCTTGCGCACGGCGGCGTTCACTTTGTCCACCACGTCCTTGGGCATGCCCTTGGGGCCAATCAGCCCGTAGTAGGCCATGCGGTTCACCTGCTCCAAGCCGACTTCCTTGAAGGTGGGAACGTCGGGCAGGGCTGGCACGCGCTGCGGTGCCGCCACCACCAGGGCCACCAGGCGCTTTTCCTTGATGAAGGGCAGGGCCGAGGGCAGGTTGTCAAAAATCAGCGGCACCTGGCCGGCCACGGCGTCGGTCAGTGCGGGGCCTGAGCCACGGTAAGGCACGTGCACCATGAAGGTCTGCGTGCCCAGCTTGAACATCTCCATCATCAGGTGGGTGATGCTGCCATTGCCGGGCGAGGCGTACGAGTACTTGCCTGGCTCGCGCTTCACGGCAGCCAGCATGCCCTTGTAATCCTGGAAGGGCAGCTTGGGGTAGGCCGCAATCACATTGGGCGTGGCCGCAATGTTGATGATGGGTGTGAAGTCGGTGGCGACGTTGTACGGAATCTTGGGGTTGATGGCAGGGTTGGTGGCCGTGGTGGAGACGGTGGCCATGCCCAGGTTGTAGCCATCGGGAGCGGCGCGCGCGGTTTCGGCGGCACCAATGCTGCCGCCGCCACCGCCGCGGTTTTCCACCACCACGGGTTGGCCCAGTTCGCGCCCCAGGGGCTCGGCAATCACACGGGCAATCAGGTCGGTGGTGCCGCCTGCCGCAAACGGAACCAGCAGGCGGATGGGCTTGCTGGGCCAAGCGGTTTGGGCCTGGGCTGTGCTGGCTGCGAGGGCGATGATGCCCAGAGCGAGGGCGGTGCGGCGAATCATGAGGTTGTCTCTCCTTGTTATAGGGTGCGCGCAGCACAGGCTGGCGCAGCTTTCTCGCATGAGGGTGCCTGTGCACCCAATGTTTTTGGCCCGGAAGTCAGATGGCCTTGGCCGCGCGCAGCGCTGCAATGCGTTCGGCATCCAGCCCCAGTTCGCGCAGCACCTCATCGGTGTGCTGCCCCAGCGCGGGTGGCGCATTGCGCAGCACGGGCGGTGTGGCCGACAGGCGCAGCGGGCTGGCCACGCCGGTGATGTGCGTGATGCCATCGCCCACTTCGCCATCCTTCCAGCGCGGCAACGATACGGCCAGGCCGCGTGCCTTGACTTGCGCATCGTCAAACGCCTGGGCGATGGTGTTGATGGGGCCGCAGGGCACGGCCTTGTCTTCGAGCAGGGCAATCCATGCGGCCGTGGTGCGCGTGCGGGTCACGGCCTCCATGGCGGGGATGAGCTCTGCACGGTGCTTCACGCGCAGCGTGTTGGTGGCAAAGCGTTCGTCGCTGGCCCACTGGGGTTGCCCGGCGGCCGCGCAAAAGCGCTGGAACTGCCCGTCGTTGCCAATGGCCAGCAGCATGTTGCCGTCCTGCGTGGGAAAGTCCTGGTAGGGCGCCAGGCTGGGGTGGCTGTTGCCCATGCGGCCGGGGGCCTGCCCTGTGGCCAAAAAGCCAGCGGCCTGGTTGGCCAGCACGGCCATGCCCACGTCCAGCAGGGCCATGTCGATGTGCTGGCCCTGGCCCGTGTGGTGGCGCACATTCAGCGCCGCCAAGATGGCATTGCTGGCGTAGAGGCCGGTGAACAGGTCGATGACGGCCACACCCACGCGCATGGGGCCACCGCCGGGGGCGTTGTCTGCGTGGCCGGTGATGCTCATCAGGCCTGTCATGGCCTGCACCATCAGGTCGTAGCCTGCGCGTTCGGCGTAGGGGCCGTCTTGCCCAAAGCCGGTGACGGAGCAGTAGATGAGCCGTGGGTTGAGCGCCCGCAGGCTTTCATGGTCCAGCCCGTACTGCTTGAGGCCGCCGACCTTGAAGTTCTCCACCACGATGTCCGCCTGCAGCGCCATCTGCTTGATGAGCGCCTGGCCCTCGGCAGTGGCCATGTCGATGGTGACCGAGCGCTTGTTGCGATTGCACGCGGCGAAATAGCTGGCCTGGTGGGTGTCGTTGCCCTGGGCATCCTTCAGAAAGGGAGGGCCCCACTGGCGCGTGTCGTCGCCCAGGCCTGGGCGCTCCACCTTCACCACATCTGCACCCAGGTCTGCCAGCATTTGCGTGCACCAGGGGCCCGCCAGAACGCGCGACAGGTCAAGGACTCGGATACCGGCCAGCGCGCCCGGCGTTGCAGAGGTGGAATTCATGGTTTTGAATAAAAAATGCCACTAGCGCTTATGGATAAAGCGCTAGCAGCTATCAAAAGATGAGCGATATCAGTTGGCGAATGCCGCCAGACCCGTCTGTGCGCGGCCCAGAATCAGCGCGTGCACATCGTGCGTGCCTTCATACGTGTTCACCACTTCCAGATTCACCAAGTGGCGGGCCACGCCAAACTCGTCGCTGATGCCGTTGCCGCCCATCATGTCGCGTGCCAGGCGGGCAATGTCCAGCGCCTTGCCGCAGCTGTTGCGCTTGATGATGGAGGTGCCTTCCACGCTGGCCGTGCCCGCGTCCTTCATGCGGCCAAACTGCAGGCAGGCCTGCAGGCCGATGGCAATCTCGGTCTGCATGTCGGCCAGCTTCTTCTGGATGAGCTGGTTGGCAGCCAGGGGTCGGCCAAACTGCTTGCGGTCCAGCGTGTACTGGCGGGCGGTGTGCCAGCAGAACTCGGCTGCACCCAGGGCGCCCCAGGCGATGCCATAGCGCGCGCTGTTCAGGCAGGTGAAGGGGCCCTTCAGGCCCTGCACTTCAGGGAAGGCGTTTTCTTCGGGCACGAACACGTCGTCCATCACGATCTCGCCGGTGATGGAGGCGCGCAGGCCCACCTTGCCGTGGATGGCGGGGGCGCTCAATCCCTTCATGCCCTTTTCGAGCACAAAGCCACGAATCGGGCCCACGGCGCCGCCTTCGGACACTTCCTTGGCCCAGACCACGAACACGTCGGCCACGGGGCTGTTGGTGATCCACATCTTGCTGCCCTTGAGCTTGTAGCCGCCGGGCACCTTGTAGGCGCGGGTGGCCATGCTGCCGGGGTCGGAGCCGTGGTCGGGTTCGGTCAGGCCAAAGCAGCCAATCCACTCGCCGCTGGCGAGCTTGGGCAGGTACTTCTGGCGCTGGGCTTCGCTGCCAAATTCATAAATGGGCACCATCACCAGCGACGACTGCACGCTTGCCATGGAGCGGTAGCCCGAGTCCACGCGCTCCACTTCGCGCGCGATCAGGCCGTAGGCCACATACGACAGGCCGGGGCCGCCGTACTGCTCGGGGATGGTGGGGCCCAGCAGGCCCACTTCGCCCATCTCGCGGAAGATGCTCACGTCCATCTTTTCGTGGCGGAAGGCGTCCAGCACGCGCGGGGCCAGCTTGTCCTGGCAGTAGGCCGCCGCTGCGTCGCGGATGGCGCGCTCGTCTTCGGTCAGTTGCTGGCTCAGGAGGAACGGGTCATCCCATTGAAAAGCGGCGTGGGCCATGTGCGTGTCTCCAGGTCAAAAAGAGGGGGGTAACAAAAGAATCTGGATTGCATCGTAGGCCTGGCTTGGCCGAGCCGCAAGCGAGTTCTTTTCATCCAGAAATGCGTTTCATGAATATATGGAATACTTGATTCTGCTGGCAGCAGAGGAAAACGCTGCTGCTCAAGTTCCTTTTCATCATCATGCGCCGCAACATTCCATCGACCCAAGCCCTGGCCTGCTTTGAAGTGGCCGCCCGGCATGAAAGCTACACCCGTGCCGCGCAAGAGCTGTTCTTGACCCAGAGCGCGGTGTCGCGCCAGATCCAGGCGCTAGAAGAATTCTTGGGCGTGCAACTGTTTCGCCGCACACGCCACGGCGTGGTGCTGACGCCCGCTGGGGCCCACTACGGCCGCCAGGTGGCGCGCTGGCTGCAGGGGCTGGAGCGCGACACGCTGGACGTGATGGCCCACCAGGGTGAGGGCGGCGCGCTGTCGTTGGCGGCGGTGCCCCCGTTCGCTACGCGTTTGCTCATTCCCCGCCTGCCGCTACTGGCGCAGGCGCACCCCGACATCGTGGTGCACATCGACACGCAGACGCGCCCTTTCCTGTTTGCCGATACCACCTTCGATGCTGCCCTTTACGCAGGCACACCCGAGCAGGTGGCCCACTGGCCCGGTGTGCAGGCGCAGTTGCTGATGCACGAAGACGTGGTGCCGGTGTGCAGCCCACGCCTGCTCGAATCCGCCGCGCCCCGGGGCCGGGGCCGTGCGCACCAGCCGGTGGCCGCCGAGGCGCTGGCCGAGTTGCCGCTGCTGCAGCAAAGCACGCGTCCCTACGGCTGGCGCCAGTGGTTTGATGCGATGGGGGTGGATGCTCCGCACGCCTTGGATGGCCCGCGGTATGAGCTGTTCTCCATGCTGGCCGTGGCCGCCACACACGGCATGGGCGTAGCGTTGATGCCGCCGCTGCTGATCGAGGCAGAACTTGCCAGTGGCGAGCTGGTGGTGGCCTGCAACCGCCCGCTGCGTGGCGAGCGGGCGTATTACCTCATCAGCCCTGCACAGGCCCAGCCACCGGTGCTGACCACGTTTGCGCAGTGGCTGCAGACCATGGCCCAGACGGCTACCAGCGCCGCAGGACAGGCGGGTGGGGCCGGGTGATTCCTAGCCATTGGTGGTGAACAGGTATGGATAGCCACAGCATCTTTTGGCCGGGATAGACCCAGCGGCCCCATTACCCCTGCCGCACACTTCGGCACCGCATTGCCCCTATCCTGACGCCCCCATTGCTGTTATCGCCAGGAGCCATCGTGCGTGCACTGTTGTTTCCTTTTCATTCCGCATGGCGCGCCTTTGCCTTGCTGGCGTGCGTACTTTTCCTGCAGGGCTGCAGCGCCGTCAAGCTGGCCTACAACCAGGCGCCGCAGCTGGTGTATTGGCGGCTGAATAACTATTTCAACCTGACCGACGCCCAGGCAGACCGTTTGCGCAGCGAACTGGGCGACCTGCACCAGTGGCACCGCGATCAGATGCTGCCGCAGCACGCTGCCTTGCTGCAGCAGGTGCAGCAGCGGCTGGCCGATGACATCACCGCTGACCAAGCGTGCCGTGTGTATGCCGACGTGCGCTTGCAGATTGACCAGCTCATCGCGCAGGTGGAGCCCAGGCTTGTGGTGCTCGCATCGCAGTTGACCGAAAGTCAGATTCGGAACTTCGAAAAACAACAAGCAGACAGCAATGCTGACTGGCGGCGGGAGTGGCTGGATGTGCCTGCCGACAAACTGGCTGCGCATCGGTTCAAGTTGCTGTTGTCGCGGGCTGAAGGCTTTTATGGTGCGCTGCAGGAGTCGCAGAAAGCCGCTTTGCGCAGCTTTATTGCCCAGTCAACGTTCGATCCCCAGCGCAGCTACGCAGAACGCCTGCGCCGGCAAAAGGATCTGGCCCAGGTACTGCGGCAGATTGCCTCTGACCCAGCCAGTACAGAGCGCAACCGAAGCCTGCTGCGTGGCTACATGGAGCGTTTCAACACCTCACCCGACCCGGCTTACCAGCGCTACGCCCGAAAACTGGTGGAGGAAGGGTGCGCCGGTTTTGCCCTGGTGCACCGCGCGATGACGCCTGGCCAGCGGATGAAGGCGGTGCAGTCTGTGAAAGGCTATGAGCAGGACTTTTGGGTGCTGGCGGGGCGTTGAACTCTGGCGGCAGCGAAGGGCTGTTTTTTCAGCACTGACAATGGCGTGCCTTGCGGCCAGGCAAGAAGTGCGGCACCTGAGCCTCTGGTCAGTTGGGCAAGGAATAGCCTTTGTCGTTGATCAGTCGAACGGCCGCACCTGTGCGGCTCTTTTTGAACATCAGCCCCGTGCGAACTCCGGCCGGTCGTTTTGCTGGGGCTTCAAAGGCGCAGCCACCTTGCCTTCAGCGCGTTCCTTGCGCCATTGCTCCTTGCGTGCTGTCCACTCTTTGAGTCGGGTGTGGGCCACGGTACTGTCTTTGGCCATCTGTTCTTCGTTGGCCACTTGTGCCGCCAGTTCCAGGCGGATGCCGTTGGGGTCGAAGAAATAAATGCTCTTGAAGATGTGGTGGTCGGTCACCCCCAGTACTTCCACGCCGTGGGCTTGCAGGCGGGCCTTGGTGTCTTCCAGCTCCTGCACGGTGTTCACGCGAAAGGCGATGTGGTTGACCCACAAGGGGGTGTTGGGCGAGGGCTCGGGCTTGACGTCATCGCCCAGGTCAAAGAAGGCGATGAAAGAGCCGTCTTGCAGGCGGAAGAAGAAGTGGGTGTAAGGGCAGTACTCACCCGTGCTGGGAACGTAGTCGCTCTGGATGATGTGGTACAGCGGCAGGCCCAGGATGTCTTCGTAGAAATGGCGCGTTTCCTCCGCATCCCTGGCTTTGTAGGCGTAGTGGTGCAACTGCTGAATGGCGGCTGGCGCAGGCAATGTGGCTGTGGGCGCAGGGGTGTGGGGGGCGGTCATGGGGCGTCTCCTGAATGTGGATCAAATTCTACTATTCATAATTTATTTACTTAAAAATAACTTTCTTGGATTCAATGGCATAAAAAAAGCCACCGCAGTGGCAGGCACTGCGGTGGCTTTTTGCGGGTGCGGCAGGAATTACTGCTTCACAGCTTCCACTTGCACGACCAGGCGCACGTTCTTGGAGAAGCCCCAGTCCACGCCGTAGTTCATGCCCCACTGGGTGCGGTCGATGGTGGCTTCAAAGTCGCCACCGCACACTTCTCGCTTGAGCATGGGGCTTTGGTAGCACGCGAACTGGTTGGCCTTGAGGGTGATGGGGGCTGTCTTGCCCAGCAAGGTCAGCTGGCCGGTGACTTCGCTCACGTTGTCGCCCTTGAAGACGAACTTGTCAGAAACGAACTTGATGGTGGGGTGGGCGGCTGCGTTGAACAGGTCTGCGCTTTGCAGGTGCTTGTCGAATGCAGGCGTGCCAGAGTTGACCGAAGTGGCGTCGAAAGAAATCTCCACCTTGCCAGTCTTGCCAGCACGGTCGAATTGCACTGTGCCTTCCTTCTTGTCGAAGCGAGCGCGGTTGACCGATGCGCCAAAGTGGCTGATTTCAAAGGTCACGAAGGTGTGTGTGGGGTCGATGGCATAGTTGGCCGACTGGGCTTGTGCAGCGCCTGCAAACATGGTTGCCACGGCGGCCAGTGCGAAGAGAGATTTGCGCATGGGAAAAACTCCTGAAAATCAGAGGGTTGAGGAAACGGTTGTAGAAATCGATTACGCAGCGGGTGGGCGCGTGGGGCTTAGAGCTTGCCCACACCCGTCAATGCCAGCTTGAACTTGACTTGAACGTCATCGGCCACCATCGAGGTGTCGGCCCACTCGTTCTCGCCAATCTTGAAAGCCAGGCGCTTGATGGGGAAGGAGCCCGTGGCGGTGGTGACGGGGCCGGCTTGTGTCAGCGTGACGGGTGCCACGACATTGACCGAATTGCCTTTGATGGTGAGCTTGCCTGCCACCTCAAACTTGCCGCCGCCCAGGGCCTTGATGGCGCTGGATTCAAACGTGGCTTGGGGGAACTTCGGCACGTTGAACCACACTGCCTTGGGCAGTTCGGCGTCTGTTTCCTTGGAGCCAAGGGTGGCGCTGCCGGTGTCTACCGTGAAGGTGATCTTGCTGGTGGCCAGCTTGGCGGGGGCGAAGGCCACTTGGGCATCGAACTTCTTGAAGTGCCCGTCCAGGGGCACACCCATCTGGCGTACGGTGAACTGCACTTCGCTCTTGGCGGTGTCCAGCTTCTGCTGGGCCATGGCGGGTTGGGCGAGCAACGTGGTGCCCAGTGCCAGTGCGGAAACGATGTTGGCGAATTTCATGAAAACTCCTCAGAGATATGGGGCCTGCCAGCGAGGTTGGCAGCGATGAGAGTGCTGGTTTTGCGGTGCAAACAGGTTCAGCGGTTGTTTCAGCGCTTGCCGGGCAGCATGCGTTGCAGCAAGCCGTCGCGATCAATGAGCTGGTGCTTGAGCGCTGCGGCCACATGCACTACCACCAGGCCTGCCATGGCATAGGCAGATAGCTCGTGCCAGGGCTTGATCGCCTCGGCCAATTCCTTGCTCACGGGCACAAAGTCGGGCAATTGCCACACGCCCAGGAACACGATGGGGAAGCCTGCTGCCGAGCTGTAAGCCCAGCCAATCAACGGCACTGCGAAAAACAGCACATACAGCAGGTGGTGCGTGGCGTGGTGCGCCGCCTTTTGCCACACGGGCATGGCGCGTTCCATGGCGAGTGGCAAGGCCGGTGGCCGGTGGGTGATGCGCCACACCAGTCGCAGCAGGGACAGCGCCAAAATCGTCACGCCCGCCCATTTGTGCCAGTTGTAGAGCTTGAGCCGCTGGGGCGAGAAGGGAAGCCCGGTCATGTAAAGGCCCAGGCCAAAAATCGCGATCAGTGCGATGGCCAGCACCCAGTGCAGCAGCATGGCGGTGCCTGAGTACCGCAGGGGCCTGGAGCCCGTTTCGTAAGAGAGCGATGACATGGGGTGTATTGGTCGAAAGTAAGGGGGCAGAAGGGCTGGCTTGGGAGCCAGTGCCATCGCTGCAATACCTGCAGTTTAGGAAGCGGCGGCCCGTGTCGGTTTCAGGCGAATTGTTGCCTTGGTTCAAAAAAACTGAATTGATACAGCCTTTGCGCTCAAAGTTCCCCAACGTTTGAGATGGCGCATTGCACGCAAAACGTGGCTTTCCCTGGTGGTCAACACCAAGGATCTACAAGGGGGCTAGGGCAAAGGGGGCCATGGCGGTACGGCAGACCTTGGCCGTACCTGTGCTGGCTGAGAAAGGCAGGGAGAAGGGGTGTGAGGGCTGTTGCAGCCCTCCGAACTCAGCGTTGCTGCTGCGCGGCAGATTTCCAGGCGCGGGCAGCGGCTTCGCTGTCGCCCCGCTGTTCTGCCAGCTCGGCCAAGTTGCGCCAGGCGCTGGCGCGCAGGGATTTGTCGGTCAGTTGGGATGCTGCTTGCGTCAGCAATTGCTGCGCCTTGCCCCAAAGCTGCCGCTTCAGGCAGGCCATGCCTGCCAGATACTGCAACCGTGCATCGCGAGGGTTGGCCTGTTGCGCTGCTTCAATGCGCGCCAGCCAGCCGGCGTCGATGGTGGACAACCCGTCTTCTAGGCAATGGATGAGCTTCAGCGCCAGGCCTTCGGGCAGGCCATCGGGCAGCTCTACCATGCGCTCCCACACGGGCAGGAGCCAGGCTCGCACCTGGGCCGGATCGCCACCCAGATGGGCCAGGCGCTGGGCGGCTTGCACCGCCAGTTCGGGCATGTTGCGCTCAGAGTTTTCCAGCGATGCCCAGATCTGCACCAGCTGCGCGGGGTCGTGCGCCGACTGGATGAGTTCAATGGCCAGTCCGCGCACGATGCTTTGCGCAGCACCTGCCGAGAACGCGCGGTGCTTGCCCAGCAAACGGGCGGTGTCCAGCGCTTCACGGGTTTGCCGTGCCTGGCGTGTGGCCTTGAGGCGAATGCGCAGTGCCAGAGTGCGACGGGCCGCCCCCTGCGGCAACGCAGCGAGGCGTTCCAGGGTTGCGTTGGGATCCCGGTCGTCCAGGCTCCAGCGGGCGGCGCGAATCTGGGCGCCCTCTCGCAGTTCCTGGTCTTGCCCGTTGCCCTTGGCGGGGGCCTCCTCCAGGGCATTGTGGAGGTGGCTTTCGCGCGTGGCCCGGTCTTGCAGGGCATGCGAGGATTCGGCCGCAATCAGATGCGCCAACGCGCGCAGTTGCTTGCCATGGGGCACCGGCTCGCCAGCGGACTGCAATGCACCTTCTTGCGCCAGCGCAGCCAGTGCCGACTTGCGAGAGCGCAGGAAGCGCCCGGCCAGCATGTGCGTCAGCGCGTCCAGCAGCGCGTGGTGCATGGCGCGTTCCTTTTGCTGCACGCGCCAGCGGCGGGCCTGGTGGGGCAGTGCCAGCAGGGCTGCCAGGGCCCGCAGGGCCGCATACAGCGTGGTGAACCCACCCACCAGCAGCAGCACGACCAGATTGAGTGACAGGTCTACGCGGTAGGGCGGCCAGTACAGGGTGACGGTGCCCTGGTTGTTGCCCGCAAACAGCGCAGCAGCCACGGCCACGCCAAACAATGCCAAGAGCCAGAGAGCTGCGCGCATGTTGGGAGCCCTCTTTAGCGGCCTGCGGCGGCAGTAGCCAGCGCAGAGAGGGTTTCGTCCAGCCGTGGTAGTTCAGCGCCTTTCATGTGCTGCTGGGCTTGCTGCAGCATGGTGGCTGCGTTCTGGGTGCGGCGCGAGGCGGGGTCAAAGTACTTGTTCAGCGCTGCGGTGGCGGCCGTCAGGTCGGCACGGGCTGAGTCGTATTGCCGTGCGAGCACGCCCAGGCGGGCATTGAGCAGCTTGAGCTTGAGGTTTTCGCGCAGGAAGAAGGTCTGGTCAGGGGCCAGCAAGATGGCTTCTGGCTGATCAATGCGGCTGACGCGCACCAGCCCGCGGGCTTCGTCGCGCACCACTTCCCAGCTGCGCTGCAGGGTGGCTTGCCACCAGGGCAGGTTGGCCAGGTCAGCGGCGGTGCTGGTTGCGGCGGGTGCTGACAGGCGCCGCGTGGCTGCTGCCTGCGCCACGGCGTTGAGCGCTGGCAGGTCATCCACCTGGCGTACCAGCTCGTCCAGCCGACCCAGCAGGCCGGCGGTGTCCGTCACGGCAGCGCGGGTCAGCCGGTCCAGATCGCGGCCGATGGCCCTTTGCAGGGGCGCCAGGCGCGGCTGGGCGGCGCGCTCGATGCGCTGGTTGGCCGACTTCAGTGCTGCAACCAGTGGATCGAGGCTGCCAGTGAGCTGGGCCTGTTGCTGCGCCAGCCTGATGGCTGATTCAATGTCCACCACCAGGTTTTCGTCGCGTGAGCGCGACAGGCTTTGCATCAGCTCTTCAAGCTGGCTGCGCTGCAGCGCCACTTCGCTCACGCGGGCTTCTGCCACCGAAAGCCGGGCAGACATTTCTCGGACTTGATCTTCCGCCTGTCGGGCGATGGTGCGCGCCTCAATCGCCAGCGCCCCCGAGTCTGCCGACTGCCGCGCCAGCTGTTCCTGGATGCCGGTGAGCTTTTGCCACAGCATGACGCTGCTGGCGAGTGCCGCTGCCGCCACCACGCCCAGCAACAAGTGGGTGATGCCCACGCCCGTGGCGCGCCCAGGGGCGGCGGCCGGTGCTATCACTGCCTCAGCGGGGGGCGGTGCAATGGCGGCAGCAGGGGGCTGTGGAAGATCGTTGGGTGGCGCAGAGCTCATGCGCCCGATTCTATCGAGGCCACCACGTCCGCAAGCGCTGGACGGCATTCCCGCACCTCGCCAAAGCCGGCGTCGTGGGCTGCCTGCGCAATACGGGGGTGGGTGGCCAGTGCGCGGGCGGTGTGCCAGTGGTGCTGCGGCAACGCTTCTACCAGATGGGCGACGGCTTCGGAGCTGCTGAGCAGCCACAGGGATCCGTTGTGGGATGCCTGGCGGGCGAGGGCCAAATCATCCGCCGACAGCTGCGGGGCGCCACGCTCGTAAGCCACCACGAAATCCACATGCCCCCCGGCGGCTTCGATCTGGCGGGCCAGCCAGTCGCGACCGGAACCCTGGGTTTCGTGCACGCCGGCAGAGCGGCCGCGCACGATCAGGATGCGATCCCCCGGGCGAACCTGGGTGTGGACTTGCTCCCACAGCGCTTCGGAGTCGAACTGCGGTGCGTGGGCTGCGGGCCCATCAATCAGGGGGGCGGGCCAGCCAGCCTCTTGCAACACGCGCGCTGTGCCTGGACCGGGTGACCATGCTCTTGTTTTGATAGCTGCTGGCGCTTTATGGATGGGCGCTAGAGCATGAAATGATTCAAGAAAATACAAGGCCGCATTGCCGCTGACAAACATGGCAGCGCGGTAGCTGTCCAAACGGCTGCATGCTTGCTGCAGGGCCTGTTGCAGCGTGGGATCAGAGGCGGGGCCCACGTGGATCAAGGGCAACGCTACCGCAGCAATGCCACGTTGGGTCAACTGGCCCACCCAGTGCGCGGCTTCACGCGCTGGCCGGGTCACGATGACTTGCGGGGGATGCAAGGCGCCGCCCGGGTGATTCAGCCCGCGGTGGCAGGCGTTGCACCGACGGCACCGCCATCGCGCAGTTGCTGTGCAATGGCAAGCCCCAACGCATCCGCCTGGGCCAGCGTGGTGACGGTAGCACTGGCGCTGGCGCGCACCAAGGGGAGTTTGCCTTCCGTGTCGCCCCATGCGGCATCGAGCTGCAGGGTGGTGCCGGTCAGGGTGCCGTGGGCGGCCAATGGCATAGAGCAGCTGCCACCCATGGCACGGCTCACCGCGCGCTCGGCCGTCACCGTCAGCCAGGTGGGCATGTGGGCCAGCGGCGCAAGGGCGTCGATCAAGTCTTGGCGATCACTGCGCACTTCAATGCCCAGGGCCCCTTGGCCCGCGGCAGGCAGCATGGCGGTGGGGGCGAATGTGGCGCGGATGCGCTCGCCCATCTTCAGCCGTTTGAGGCCCGCTGCGGCCAGAACAATCGCGTCGTACTGGCCTTCGTCGAGCTTGCGCAAACGGGTGTCGAGGTTGCCGCGCAGGGGCTCAATCTTCAGGTCAGGCCGCAGGGCTTGCAGCAGCACCTGGCGGCGCAGGCTGGATGTGCCCACCACCGCACCTTGCGGCAGCGCTTCCAGGCTGGCGTAGCGCGGCGAAACGAATGCGTCACGGGGGTCTTCGCGCTCCATCACGCAGGCCAGTGCGAAGCCTTCAGGAAGCTCCATCGGCACATCTTTGAGCGAGTGCACGGCGATGTGGGCGCGGCCTTCTTCCAGCGCCACTTCCAGCTCTTTCACGAACAGCCCCTTGCCCCCCACCTTGGATAGCGAGCGGTCCAGAATCTGGTCGCCCTTGGTGGTCATGCCCAGCAGTTCCACAGAGTGGCCCCTTGCGCGCAAAAGTGCCTGCACATGCTCTGCCTGCCACAGCGCAAGGCGGCTTTCGCGGGTGGCGATGACGATGGAAAGGGGGGATTGGACGGGGCTCAAGTTCGTAACCTGTTTGTAATCATTCTGCGGCGGGCGATGCTAGCATGCGCCCGCATCGGTGACCTTGATGTGGCGCGTGTCTATTGCAGTAGCGGCGCTGATCGGGCGCCTCTTTCCCATCTCTGGAGACCCTCGCGCATGAAACGATCCGACAAGGACCAGCCCCTGATTGACGATATCCGCCTGCTGGGGCGTATTTTGGGCGACGTGATCCGTGAGCAAGAGGGTGTGGAAGCCTACGAACTGGTCGAGCAGGTGCGCAAGCTGTCTGTGGCTTTCCGCCGCGATGCCGACCAGGAGGCCGACCGCGCGCTCAAGAAGCTGCTCAAGTCCCTCTCGGGCGACCAGACGGTGAGCGTGATCCGCGCTTTCACCTACTTCAGTCACCTGGCCAACCTGGCGGAAGACCGCCACCACATCCGCCGCCGCGCCGTGCACGAGCGTGCGGGCGATACGCAAGAAGGCAGCATCGAGGTAGCCCTGTCACGCCTGCGCTGGGCCGGCATTGCGCCCAAGACGATTTCGCAGACGCTCGCCGGCAGCTATGTGGCCCCCGTGCTCACCGCCCACCCCACCGAAGTGCAGCGCAAGAGCATTCTGGACGCCGAGCGCGACATTGCCCAACTGCTGGCCGTGCGCGATGACATCCAGGTGCGCGCGCAGCTGTACAACAGCGCCAAGGACGCGCTCACCCCTCGCGAACTGGCCGCCAACGAAGCCTTGCTGCGTGCCCGCGTGGCGCAGCTGTGGCAAACGCGCCTGCTGCGTTACAGCAAGCTCACCGTGGCCGATGAGATCGAGAATGCGCTGTCGTATTACGAAGCCACCTTCCTGCGCGAGATTCCGAAGATCTACGCCGACCTGGAAGCCGAACTGGGCCAATACCCCGTGCACAGCTTTCTGCGCATGGGCCAGTGGATTGGCGGCGACCGCGACGGCAACCCCAACGTCACTGCGCAAACGCTGCAATACGCACTGAGCCGACAGTCTGACGTGGCGCTGCGCCACTACCTGACCGAGGTGCACTACCTGGGCGGAGAACTGTCTTTGTCTGCGCGCCTGGTGCGGGTGTCGCCCGAGATGGAAGCCCTGGCTCAGCGCTCGCCCGACACCAGCGAGCATCGTGTGGATGAGCCTTATCGTCGCGCCCTCACCGGCATTTACGCCCGCCTGGCGGCATCGCTCAAAGACCTGACGGGCGGTGAGGCCGCGCGCCATGCCGTTGCGCCCCAGAATGCCTACGCCAGCGCAGAGGAGTTTCTGGCCGATCTGCGTGTGATCGAGACATCACTCAAGTCACACCATGGCGAAGCGCTGGCGCAAGAGCGTCTGCACCCGTTGATCCGCGCCGTGCAGGTGTTTGGCTTCCACCTGGCCACGGTGGACCTGCGCCAAAGCTCTGACAAGCACGAAGAGGTGGTGGCCGAATTGCTGGCCAAGGCGCGCATCGAGCCGAACTACGCGGGCCTGCAAGAGGCCGCCAAGCGCGCGCTGCTGATCAAGCTGCTGAATGACGCACGCCCGCTGCGCGTGGTGTGCGCCGAGTATTCGGCCCACACCCAGGGCGAGCTTGCCATTTTTGAAACCGCCCGGGTGATGCGTGAGCGGTTTGGCCACGAAGCCATTCGCCACTACATCATCAGCCACACCGAAACGGTGAGCGATCTGCTCGAAGTGCTGCTGCTGCAAAAGGAAGTGGGCTTGATGAACGGCACGCTCGATGCCGAATCGAAGAACCACCTCATCGTGGTACCGTTGTTCGAAACCATCGAAGACCTGCGCAACGCCGCGCCCATCATGCGCGAGTTCTATGCGCTGCCCGGCGTGGCAGCATTGGTGCAGCGCAGTGGTGGTGAGCAGGACATCATGCTGGGCTATAGCGACAGCAACAAGGATGGCGGCATCTTCACCAGCAACTGGGAGCTGTACCGCGCCGAGATTGCCCTCGTCGAACTCTTCGACGAACTTGCCACCAGCCACGGCATCCAGCTGCGCATGTTCCACGGCCGGGGCGGCACGGTGGGCCGGGGCGGTGGTCCCAGCTACCAGGCCATCCTGGCGCAGCCGCCTGGTACGGTGCGCGGGCAGATTCGCCTGACGGAGCAGGGCGAAGTCATCGCGTCGAAATACGCCAACCCCGAAATCGGCCGCCGCAACCTCGAAACCTTGGTTGCCGCCACGCTCGAAGCCACCTTGCTGCAGCCCACCAAGCCTGCCACCAAGGCGTTTCTGGATGCTGCTGCGCAGCTCTCGCTGGCCAGCATGGCCAGCTACCGCGCGCTGGTGTACGAGACCTCGGGCTTTACCGAGTACTTCTTCAACTCCACGCCCATCCGCGAGATCGCCGAGCTGAATATTGGATCGCGCCCCGCATCGCGCAAGGCCAGCCAGAAGATCGAGGACTTGCGTGCCATTCCGTGGGGCTTCAGCTGGGGGCAGTGCCGTCTTACGTTGCCGGGGTGGTTTGGCTTTGGTTCTGCCGTCGAAGCCTTTGTGAATGCCGAGGGCAAAGACCCCAAGACCCAGTTGGCCCTGCTGCAGCGCATGTACCGGCAGTGGCCGTTCTTCCGCACGCTGCTGTCCAACATGGACATGGTGCTGGCCAAGAGCGATCTGGCTCTGGCCTCCCGCTACAGCGAGTTGGTGACCGACGCCCGCCTGCGCAAGAAGGTGTTCACCGCCATCGAGGCTGAGTGGCACCGCACGGCCGATGCGCTCACCCGCATCACTGGCGACAAGCAGCGCCTGGCGCACAACGCGGCCCTGGCGCGGTCCATCAAGCACCGTTTCCCGTACATCGACCCGCTGCACCATCTGCAGGTCGAACTGGTGCGCCGCTGGCGCGCGGGGCAGGGCGACGAGCGGGTGCAGACAGGTATCCACATCTCCATCAACGGGATTGCTGCCGGCTTGCGCAACACGGGTTGATTGCGCGCAGCACCTGCAGAGAAGAACAGGCGAGGTTGGCTGCAAGCCTCGCTGGATCCTTTATTCCGGCAGATATTCCAGCGGTGCCTGCTGCGTGTTCCAGTCCTCGGTGAACGAGTTGAAAAACTCCAGTGGCTTGGGGGCAGACAGCAGGTAGCCCTGCGCTTCGTCAATGCCCGCGCCAATCACCATGGCCAGTTGCTCAGGGGTTTCTACGCCTTCACACACGGTGCGCATTTTCAGGGACCGTGCCAGCTGCGCAATGTGCTGCACCACGGCCAGCGCCTCAGGGCGCTCCATGGCTTCCTGCACAAAGCTGCGATCGATCTTGAGGGTGCTGAAGGGGAAGCGGCACAGGTAGCTCAGCGATGAATAGCCGGTGCCGAAGTCGTCCAGCGCCACGTGAATGCCCAGGGCGTGCAATGCATGCAGTTGCTTGAGCGCGGCTTCGGTGTCTTCGATGAACACCGATTCCGTGATTTCCAGTTCCAGCCGGTCAGCAGGCAGGCCTGTGGATTCCAGCACCGATTGCACAAGCGATACAAATTCGGGGTCGGCCAGCTGCACGGGCGAGACATTCACGGCCACGCGCACGCCTTTGAGCTGGTTTTGCCCGCATTCGCACGCGTGGCGCAGCGCCCACAGGCCAATCAGATCCATCATGCCTTCTTGCTCAGCCACTGGGATGAACTCGCCAGGGCTCACTTTGCCCAACTGCGGGCTTTCCCAACGCAGCAAGGCTTCGGTGCCGGTGATTTTCCAGGTGGAGAGATCCACCTTGGGCTGCCAATGCAGGCTGAGTTCGTCGCGGCGGACAGCCTGGCGCAAGCCTTCTTCCACCTCTGCCCGCCGGCGGGTGCGTTCTCGCAATGCATGGGTGTATTCGGCAGCGCGCCCCCGGCCATGGGCCTTGGCGTCATACAGCGCAATGTCGGCCCGCACCAGCAATTCGTCCACATGGGTGACTTCACCGTCTATCAGCGCAATGCCTACGCTGGCGCCCACTCGCAATCGCCGCTCTTTGATCTGGTAGGGGCGTGAGAGTGCCGTCACCAGCCGTGAGGCCAGTGCTTGCGCTTCGGTGGTGTCTGCCCCCGTGTCGTTGTGGTGCAGCAATATGGCGAACTCATCCCCGCCGAGCCGGGCCACCAGGCTGTGTGGCGGTGCATGTTGCAGCAAACGCTCAGCCACGCAGGTGAGCAGCGTGTCGCCTACGGAGTGCCCCAGGCTGTCATTGATGGTTTTGAAATGGTCCAGATCCAGCAGTAGCAATGCGCCTGAATGTGGTTTCACGCGCAGTTGCTGCTCGATGGCGGCATGCAACGAAAGCCGGTTGGCCAGTTGAGTGAGCGAGTCGGTGTGGGCTTGCCTTTGCAGCAACTGCTGCGCTTGTTCAATGGCGGTACGGTCTGACACCACACCCCGCCAGCCCGAGTGCTGCCCCAGTTCATCGAACAACGGCTTGCCTTGGAGCGCCAGATGGCACTGCTGGCCACCCTGTTCAATCACCACAGCCACGTTATGGAATGGCACGCCTTTGGCCAGCGCCTGGGCCAGGTCGCCGCTGCCACTCAACGTATGTTGCTCCAGCCAAGGCACCAGCGAGAGGCCCCGGAGCGTGTCCGGTGCGGTGTGCAGCAGCTTGGCCAAGCGCGCAGAGGGCTGCTGCAAGCGACCCTCGGTGTCGATTTCCCACAGGGCGTCGGTTGCACGTTGTTCGAAGTCCTGCAGCACCACCGCCAGCATTTGTTCGTGCCGGACGGCCTCGTTTCTGGCCAGGATCAGCGCGGTGGCCTTGCGCCAGTACGAAATGCCGCCGACCAGCACCATGAACGCATACAGCAGCACCAGAAGGGCAAAAGCGATGAACTGCGGTTCTCCTGCGCGTGCCAGTGCCCACAAGGCCGACGCTGCGAACACTGCCACATACGCCATGCTCGCCAGCGGCAGGGCGCCCAACACAAAGGCGCCAGCCCCCATCATCCCGGTGAACAGGGCGGTAATCGCCACCTGCTGGCTGTGCCCTGCATCGGCGAACCACACCACGGGAAGACAACCCCAGGCCAGCGCCAGCACGCCAGCGTGCAGGGTAGAGCGGCGGATAGCGCGGCAGGACACCTGGGTGGAGCAGCGATTCCGAAACCGAAACCAGCTGAGCAACGACAGGCTGGCAAGCGTCATCATCACCGCCCACCAGCTGAAGAGCCCTGGGGTCAGGTTGTCTTTGAAGCTCCACAAAATGAGTGAAGCATTGCCCATGTTCGCTGCCATGGCCATGGGGGTCAGTCGCAGGACGGCACTGAGGTGTTCATGGCGAATGCGCCCTGCCGCCGCCCCGGGGTCTCCGTACATGGTTCGGATGCCGCTGCGCAGCAGGCGCACTTCGGAGATGAGTGAATTTAGCATTGTTGCGATTTTTAGCATATCGTAACAAAATTGTGGCTAGGGTCTGTTGAGAATCATTCTGAGATGCGTGAATGGATGTGATGCAATAGGCGCATGAGCATTCGATGGGTACTGACAGAC
>NZ_CAXIAK010000065.1:0-19462 GCF_964021665.1 uncultured Acidovorax sp. | reverse complement strand
AAGAAGCTTGTGTGATGGGTCAACAGGTCAAACCGGGGTGGGGGCAATCCGATAGGGATACAGGGCATCAAGCCCGATGTGCAGACAGGAGCCTCACCCGCGAATGCCATCAGGGCCAGCAGGACGAACACCCTGCACCGACAGGCCGTATGTAAGACTGCAAACCCTTCAGACCTTCACGCCGCCGAATCTTGCTCTTCTGGAGACGTCCATGTAAGGGGATCCCTAGGGTTGATTCCTCTGTCGTCGAGGCCGTGGCGCCGCCGCCACAGAGGGGTGGGCTGGTTCCGTCAGTGGCTTGGGCTATGCGCCTCCTGTGGATTTGCCCGCGTTGAGACTTTGACGCCCGCAGGCACCACCTTTGCAAAAAGCCAGCGCTCGCCAGAGATCACGCCCGGGACGTCGGGTGCATGACACAATTGCGCCCATGTTTTGGACTATCCCCACCCTGATGACTTGGACGCGCATTGTCGCGATACCTTTGATCGTGGGGGTGTTCTACGCACCCATCGATCCGGCCACCCGCAATCTCATCGCCACGGTGATGTTTGTGGTGTTTGCCGCCACCGATTGGCTGGACGGATTTCTGGCCCGCAAGCTCAACCAAACCTCGTCGTTTGGTGCGTTTCTGGATCCGGTCGCTGACAAGTTTCTGGTGTGCGCCTCCTTGCTTGTTTTGGTGCACTTGCAGCGCGCCGATGTGTTCGTGGCGCTCATCATCATCGGCCGTGAAATCGCGATCTCGGCCCTGCGCGAATGGATGGCCCAAATCGGCGCAAGCAAGAGCGTTGCCGTGCACATGATCGGCAAGGTCAAAACCACGGTGCAGATGCTGGCGATCCCCTTCCTTCTGTACGACGGGCGCTTGTTTGGCGTGATCGACACGGGCGTGTGGGGCACTTGGCTGATCTGGGCTTCTGCAGTGCTCACTGTCTGGTCGATGGTTTACTACCTGCAAAAAGCCCTTCCTGAAATTCGCGCCCGGGTTCGCTGAGCGCGATCTGGCGCAGCCTCACAGTGTCTGGCCGGTGTCAATCGGTGAAGCCGCTCATGCGGCATGGGGGCGATAAAAACGCGCTGCATGCCCGGCGGGGCGCAGAAATGAGACTAGAATTCACGCAACGCCGCCGCAAAACGGCGTGTTGTATTGACACCCCGGAAGTCGATGGCTTTAATCTGACGCAGCAGACCCTGCTGCGTACCCCAGTCATTCCCCCGTCCTAAGCTAACGCTCTTGAGCGAAGCGCTTTGACGTGTGAAGGCCAGATATCCGAGACATTCCATCAACGCTATTCCCGAGAGGCTTCTTGTGAACAAAACCGAACTGATCGAGCACATCGCTAACAATGCCGATATCTCCAAGGCAGCCGCTGCACGCGCTCTGGAGTCGACCATTGAAGCCGTCAAGAAGACCCTGAAGAAGGGTGGCACTGTCTCTCTGGTTGGTTTTGGTACGTTCGCAGTGGGCAAGCGCGCAGCTCGCACAGGTCGCAATCCCCGTACCGGCGCTGCGATTAAAATCAAAGCTGCTAAAGTTCCGAAGTTCCGTCCAGGCAAAGCATTGAAAGATGCTGTGAACTGAAAATTGTTTTAGGCGGGTCCTTAGCTCAGTTGGTAGAGCGGCTCCTTTACACGGAGTAGGTCGGCGGTTCGAGACCGTCAGGACCCACCACCATACAAACAAAGGCGAACGAAAGTTCGCCTTTTGTTTTTGTCACTGAAAGATCGAGACCATGTTTGAAGCCATCCGCAAGCATTCCAAGATCGTGATGTTCTTGTTGTTCTTGCTGGTCATTCCTTCGTTTGTCCTGGTGGGTATCGACAGCAACTACTTCTCTGAAAAGAGCCCAGTGGTGGCGCGCGTTGATGGGCACAAGATCACGCAGGCGGACTGGGATAACGCCCACAGGGAAGAAACGGACCGCATCCGCGCCCAATCCCCCAATGTGGATCCCAAGCAGCTGGACACCCCCCAAGCGCGTTATGCCACGCTGGAGCGGCTGGTTCGTGACCGCGTGTTTGCCGCGGCAGCGCAGAGCTCGCACCTGATCACCAGCGACGCCCGTCTGGCCCGTGCCCTTCAAGATATCCCAGCCATCGCCGCGTTGAAGCGTCCCGACGGCTCGCTCGATACCGAAGCCTATCGTTCATTGGTCGGCGCCCAAGGCCTGACACCTGAAGGGTTCGAAGCAAACGTCCGCCGCGAATTGTCGGTGAGCCAAGTGATGGGTGGCGTGATGAGTACGGCGTTCGCTACCGACGCTGCCGCCAAGCTGGCATTCGATTCGCTCTACCAGCGCCGCGAAATTCAAGTGGCTCGCTTCAATGCCACCGACTACGCGAAGCAGGTCAACCCTACCGAGGCGGACATCGAAGCCTTCTACAAGGCCAATGCTCAGCGTTTCCAGCAGCAGGAGCAAGCTGCCGTGGAATATGTCGTTCTCGACCTGGACAGCGTCCGCTCGGGCATCCGTGTGAACGAAGATGACCTGCGTACTTACTACAAGGAAAATCTGACGCGTCTGGCCGCGAAAGAAGAGCGCCGTGCCAGCCACATCCTGATCAACGCCGCTAAAGACGCACCGGCTGCTGACCGCGAGCAAGCCAAGGCACGTGCGCAAGAGTTGCTGGCGCAAGTGCGAAAGTCTCCAGCGTCATTTGCGGAGGTTGCCAAGAAGTCATCGCAGGACTCCGGGTCGGCGCCAGCGGGTGGAGATCTCAACTTCTTTGGCCGCGGTGCGATGGTGAAGCCTTTCGAAGATGCTGTGTTCGCGATGAAGAAGGGTGAGATCAGCGACGTGGTGGAGTCTGACTTTGGCTACCACATCATTTTGCTGACGGATATCAAGACTCCACGCCAACCTTCGTTTGAAGAACTGCGTCCGTCTTTGGAAGCTGAACTCAAGCAGCAGCAAGCGCAACGCAAGTTTGCGGAAGTGGCAGAGGCTTTCACCAACAGCGTGTACGAGCAACCAGACAGCCTCAAGCCTGTGGCTGACAGCCTGAAGCTCAAAATCCAGACGGCTGAAGGTGTCACGCGCGTTCCTGGTCCTGGCGCCAGTGGCCCGCTGGCCAGCCCCAAGTTTTTGGAAGCATTGTTTGCCAACGATTCCGTGGAAGGTAAGCGCAACACCAGTGCGATCGAAGTCGGTCCAAGCCAGCTGGTGGCCGGGCGCATCTCGACTTACACCCCTACGCGTACGCTTGCCCTGCAAGAGGTCAGCGACCGCGCACGTCTTTTGCTGATCGCAGAAAAGTCGGCAGAGTTGGCCCGCAAGGACGCAGAAGCCAAGAAGGCCGCGTGGATGGGCAATGCCGCGCCTGCTGCAGGGCTGGCACCGGCGGTAGTTGTGTCCCGCGATCAGACGCAGAACCTGCCTCGTGCTGTGGTGGATGCAGCCTTGCGTGCCTCGCCCGACAATTTGCCCGCCTGGGTGAGTGCAGATCTGGGATCGCAGGGAACCGCAGTGGTGAAGGTGTTGCGGATCATTCCTCGCGAAGGGGTGGATGCCCAGCAAGCTGCTCAGCAACGTCAGCAGTTGCAGCAGTGGTGGAGCACAGCCGAAGGGTTTGCATACTACGAAATGCTCAAGGAGCGTTTCAAGGTTCAAATCAAACCTAACCGTCCCCAGTCTTCCAGTATTTGATGATTTAAGCCTCTCACGTTGAAACTAGTGCGGGAATTTGGGTTATAATTTATTTCTACGGTGGCTGTAGCTCAGTTGGTAGAGTCCAGGATTGTGATTCCTGTTGTCGTGGGTTCGAGCCCCATCAGCCACCCCAAAATATGTTGTTTCACTAGGATGTGAAATGTAGCGATCAAAAGCCTCTGTGGTACCCCACAGAGGCTTTTTTGTTTTTAGCTTCGCTTTACGGGCTCATCGCATCGTCGGGTATGGGCGTGATGTAATTTCTGACATCTCGACTGGCGTGACTGTGCTTCATGAGTTGTTCCAATCGCAACGCCACAGTTCTTTGGTCCTGCGTGTTGTCTCTCCATGCTCTGCCAACGGTGAACGGTCATCACATTGAACATGGTGAGGCGCAAAAAAAACCCGCTACGCCTGAGGTGTGCGGATTTTGGTTTGAAGCGTAGAAGGCTCTTGGCCTGCCCGGAGGGACTCGAACCCCCGACCTATTGCTTAGAAGGCAATTGCTCTATCCGGTTGAGCTACGGGCAGTTTGGGATGTGGCGGTGGACTTAGGGATAATCCAAGCCCTCCAAGATGGAGCAAGTTTGCTCTACCGCCGTGAGCTGCGATGATAACCCGCTACAGGCACCACCGAAGCAAGCCCAGCGGTAAGCGCAGCCCTAAACAATCCGTCAATGGATCACCAGGTTGTTGAACCTGCGCCTGGTAGTCTTGCGTTCAGTCGATTTCCTCAAACACCAATGCTGGCGTCGCCATCACGCGGGCAGTGTGGTTCAAGTCGTCCACCAGGCGGTTGGCGAAATAGCTGTTTTGCGTGTCGGGCTCCAGTGCCGCGACAGCGAGGTTTGCAAGGGGCTGATTCAGAGGAATGTAATAGCTCTGCGCAGGAACATCCATCGCTGCGCGCACCGGGTTGACCTTGACTCGGATGATTTCGCCGTTTCCAGCGATACCTCCACGCACATCGCGCCGTTCGCTCACTTCACGGGCAGTTTCTTCGTATTTTTCAACTAAAAGTGAGCCTGCTTCTGCCACGCGCATGACCTGAATGCCCAGAAGCTTGAAGCGTTCTACTGCTGAAGTCGCACTGGCGTCGAGCCAGTATCCACAGGGCCGAGCTCTGGCTTGAAGGGTTCGCAGCGTCAGCGACGAGTTCCAATCGACGCGTGTAGTTCGGTCTTCGCCCGACGTGGGATCCAGAAAGGTGAGATCTCGTTGAGTGGGTGTTGCCGCCGCATTCACGATGATTTGGTCGCGGCAAGCCTGGGCAGATGTGTCTTTGACGACAAAGGAGCGAACCTGCTCCAAGGGGCCCACTTTTTCTGAAGCAATGCGCAGAGCACTGGTCATGGCCACGACCTGGGCGTGCACACGTCTTTGGGCATGCAGGCGACCGATGCCTACTCCCCGTGTTTCCACCAGCAGACTGACGGTATTTTTCAGACCATGCACATTGCGCCCGGTGTCTGGCTGGGTACCACCCATGGAGATGGATTTATCGTCCCGGTTGGTGGATGTTGTGTAGTACCACTCACTGCTCAGGCCCTGGTCCTTCAATGCAGCAACCATGGGGCCATGAAACCACTCCAGCGAAGCCTTGGTCAGGAATTCTGGATAGTTGGCTGTGGTTGTGTGCTGCAGGAGTGCGTCGTACTTCTGGATACCATTGAATTTTTCAAGGAATCGGCCGACCACCGTGTATTCGTGCGAGTCGATGACCAGGATGGGGCGATAGTCACGTACCAGACGCGCGATGGCTCTGGCTTCTGGTGTGTGCAAGAGCAGATGGTCTCTGTTCATGTCGATCCCATTGGCGGTGACGCGTGTGCCCGCTTCACTTCCGTCAGGGTTGGCTCGTGGCGCAACAATCACATTGATTTTGTCCAGCAGTGTTTCCATCAGACCGCCTGGTGCCAACTCTCTGGCCAGAACTAGCAGCGCTTCGGCGCTTGCGGGTTCATCGCCGTGTTGCTGCCCCACCAGTACCACCGTAGGGCGACCGGCGGATTCCAGGACCGCTGGGGTGGGACTTTTCGCTCGCGTCAGCAGCAATCCAAGGATGGGTGTGCCGCGTTGGGAGGTACCTAGATTGATCAGGTGAGGGCGGGCCTCATTGGCTGGGCGCATGCCAGCCAAGTCGTTCAGCCATTGGGCCAATTCGGCATTGGTTGTGAAAGCGCGGCGGTCTTTGCCCAGGCCAGGGGTGCTGTATTGGATGGTCGGTTCAGGAAAACGAGCCGCTACTGCCGCGTTGTACGGCGGCGTCAGCGAATCTTCGTTGCGGCTGACGATGACTGGCGTGGGGGCAACGGGCGTTGCGACTGGCTCTGCGACGCGGGCAGGTGCGCCCAAGGGCTGTGGTGCGGGCTTCGCTGCTGTTCGTGGAAGCGGTGCGGGGGCCTGGGCTTGTGGAGCCGACGAAGGGTTTGCAGGCCAGGGCGGTAGCGGGGTACTGCTGCATGCACCAAGGAGTGTCGCCGCCCCGAGCAGCGCGGCCATGACATTGAGTCGCCGAGCGCTGAGGCGATAGGGAGCCTTGGTGACGGGTTGTTGGCTGAGGGCGGGGGAGGGATCACGCAAGGTCATGGTTCGAGGGCCGTTGTGGGCGCTGGTGTCGTCATGGTTTTGTGGATGTTACCTGTTGGCGCTGGGCGCGCCCTCGCTGCGCGTCTTCACTATCTTGTGCTCCTCCATTCAGCTATGAGCCTCATGGTTTGGATGGCTTCATTTGATTGCTGTGGAACGAAGGCAGGCTCTGAGTGCACTGGTGTGAAAGCCTCTCCCAATGTAACTGCGCCCAACTCCCACACAAAAATGGGAGCTGGGCGCGTTGATCAGGAGGAGTGGTTAGCGATTGAATGAACCGCGAGGGCCGCCAGAGCCACGTGGTCCGTTGCCTCGGCCGCCGCCGCCACCACCGCCACCACCGCCGCCACCGCCACCACCGTAGCCGCCTCCGCCGCTACGGTATCCACCACCGCCGCCGCGGCGACCGCGTTCGGCCATGCTGTCTACGCTGGTACGCATGGGGTCGGGTTGTCCACCCGCGCCGTGGCCTCCATTGCGATGGACGGGGTTGCTGTGTCCGAGGTGGGTTCCCAGATGGGCATTGGCCCGTGGAGGCTGTGCATCGTCGTAGCGAGAGGAATTGTCGGGGCGTGGGCCACGGCTGCGTGCAGATGCCGGTTGAGCGTTGCCGCGACCTGCACCACCACCTTGGCCAGCACGGCCTCCGCCTGCGTTCGGGCCTTGGCCGCGTGGGCCGCTGCCATTCCCAGACCGTCCACCGCCGCCATTGCCTTGGCGAGGGCTGCGTTCGCCTTGGCCCTGGGCTGCCTTGTTGGTGCGAATGCGGTCCATCATTTCAGAGCGAGCGGCCTTGGCTGCGGCCTGCATCACTTCGCGGCTCGGTGGCTTGCCTGCACCACCCCAGATGGTCTGGCGGCCCATGGCGATGGGCTCGGCCTTTTCTCCCTCGTCCGGGCCAAAGCCGTCGATCACCTGAACGGGGATTTCCTGCTTGGTGAAGCGCTCGATCTCCATCATGAAACCTTCCTCGTCCATGCAGACGAGGCTTACGGCATGGCCCTCGCGGCCGGCGCGGCCCGTGCGGCCGATGCGGTGCACGTAGTCCTCGGGCACGTTGGGGATTTCGTAGTTCACGACGTGCGGCAGGTCGTCGATGTCGATGCCGCGTGCCGCGATGTCGGTAGCCACCAGGGCGCGGATCTGGCCCGTCTTGAAGCCCTCCAGCGCCTGGGTGCGGGCGCTCTGGCTCTTGTTGCCATGCAGCGCCATGGCCGAAACGCCGTTCTTGGTCAGGTACTCGGCCACGTTGTTGGCGCCGAACTTGGTGCGCGTGAACACCAGCACCTGGCTCCAGTCGTGCTCCTGGATGATGTGCAGCAGCACCTGCTTCTTCTTGCCGCGCCCCACGGGGTGGATCACCTGGCTGATGCGTTGCACCGTGGTGTTGCGCGGGGTGACCTGGATGCTCTGCGGGTTCTTGAGCAGCGTGTTGGCCAGCTCGCGGATCTCATCGCTGAACGTGGCAGAGAAAAGCAGACTCTGCTTGTCTTTGGGTACTAAGGCGAGCACCTTTTTGACGTCATGGATGAACCCCATGTCGAGCATGCGGTCGGCTTCGTCCAGCACCAGAATTTCGACCGTGGAAAGATCCAGGAAACCTTGCTGCTGCAGGTCGAGCAAACGCCCGGGCGTGGCAACCAGTACATCCACGCCGCGCTTGATGCGGTCGATCTGCGGGTTCATGCCCACGCCGCCAAACACCACGGTCGAGTTGATATCCAGATATTTACCGTAATCGCGCACCGACTCTTCGACCTGAGCGGCCAGTTCACGGGTGGGTGTGAGTACCAGCGCACGAATGCCCTTGCCGCCAAATTTGCTCTTGGGGGCTGTGCCCTGGCTCAGGCGATGCAGCATCGGCAGGGTGAACGCAGCCGTCTTGCCGGTGCCGGTCTGCGCCCCGGCCAGAAGGTCATGCCCTTCAAGCACGGCGGGGATTGCCTGCGCCTGAATGGGGGTCGGTGTCTCATAGCCTTGTTCGAGCACAGCCTTCAGGATGGCAGGGGCCAGATTTAGTTCTTCAAATTTCATGTCGTTGATTGCACCCGTCCGGGGCGCGGGGTATCGGCCTGTCGTCGCAACCGCGAGAGGGTTGCCGAGCCAGTCTCAGGCAGATGAGGTTCAAAGGTGGGAGCCCGGAAAGAGAGATTCCATCGTCCCCAGCAAACTGCTGATGTGATGAGCAACTGGAGCCCATTACGGCGTCTATTGTCGCATGGGCCGATAATCTCGGTTTGAACGCAGAATTTCTGCCCACTTTCGCAGGTTAGACAAGCAATGGCCCAATACGTTTATTCGATGAATCGCGTCAGCAAGACGGTGCCCCCCAAGCGCCAGATCTTGAAAGACATTTCCCTGAGCTTTTTCCCCGGCGCCAAGATTGGTGTTCTGGGCCTGAACGGCTCGGGCAAGTCAACGCTGCTCAAGATCATGGCTGGCGTGGACAAGGAGATCGAGGGTGAAGCCATCCCGATGCCTGGCATCAAGATTGGCTACCTGCCCCAGGAGCCTCAACTCAATCCAGAGCACACCGTGCGTGAAAGCGTGGAAGAGGCGATGGGCGAGGTCTTTGCTGCCAAGGCCAAGCTCGAAGAGGTGTACGCCGCCTATGCTGAGCCCGATGCTGACTTTGACGCTCTGGCTGCCGAGCAGGCCCGTCTGGAGGCCATCATTGCCACCGCTGGCACAGATTCCGAGCACCAACTGGAAATCGCAGCTGACGCCCTGCGCCTGCCTCCGTGGGACGCCAAGGTGGGCGTGCTCTCCGGCGGTGAAAAGCGCCGCATTGCGCTGTGCCGCCTGTTGCTGTCCAAGCCTGACATGCTGCTGCTGGACGAACCCACCAACCACTTGGACGCTGAGTCGGTGGACTGGCTGGAACAGTTCCTGCACCGCTTCCCCGGCACCGTGGTGGCCATCACCCACGATCGCTACTTCCTGGACAACGCCGCCGAGTGGATTCTGGAGCTGGACCGTGGTCACGGCATTCCGTACAAGGGCAACTACAGCACCTGGCTGGACCAGAAGCAGGCCCGTTTGGAGTCTGAACAAAAGGGTGAAGAAGCCCGCGCCAAGGCCCTGAAGAAGGAACTGGAATGGGTGCGCCAGAACGCCAAGGGCCGTCAGGCCAAGAGCAAGGCACGTATTGCCCGCTTCGAGGAATTGAGCGATTTCGAATACCAAAAGCGCAACGAAACGCAGGAAATCTTCATTCCTGTGGCCGACCGCTTGGGCACCCAGGTCATCGAGTTCAAGAACGTTACCAAGTCGTTTGGTGATCGCGTCCTGATCGACAACCTGAGCATGAACATCCCTGCAGGCGCCATCGTCGGCATCATCGGCCCCAACGGTGCCGGTAAATCCACGCTGTTCAAGCTGATTGCAGGCCGTGAGCAGCCTGACGCGGGCGAAGTCATCATTGGCTCCACCGTGAAAATGGCCTACGTAGACCAGTCGCGTGATTCGTTGTCGGACGATAAAACCGTCTGGGAAGACATCTCCGGCGGTCTGGATATCATCAATATCGGCAAGTTCCAGATGGCCAGCCGTGCTTACGCGGGCCGCTTCAACTTCAACGGTGGAGATCAGCAAAAGAAGGTGGGCATGCTCTCCGGTGGTGAGCGCGGTCGCCTGCACTTGGCCAAAACGCTTATCCAGGGTGGCAACGTGCTGCTGCTGGACGAGCCATCGAACGACTTGGACGTGGAAACCCTGCGTGCCCTGGAAGATGCCCTGCTGGAATACGCGGGTACGGTGTTGGTCATCAGCCACGATCGCTGGTTCCTGGACCGCATTGCCACGCACATCCTGGCCGCCGAAGGTGACAGCCAATGGACGTTTTTTGACGGCAATTACCAAGAGTACGAAGCCGACAAGAAAAAGCGCCTGGGCGAAGAAGGTGCGAAGCCCAAGCGCATGCGTTACAAGGCGCTCAAGTAAGCGCCCCAACGCCCGCAGGTCAAGTAGGATTGCAGCCGAAAACTTCTCTTTCTTTCACTCACCATGTCCCAGGCAGCGCTCGATCTGAGAACCGTCTTCCGCGCCTGCGTTGTCAGTGCGGTGCGTGAAGGCGAGTCGCTCATGGGCAAACTGGTGGAGGTCACGCGCAATGCGTTGACCCAGGAAGAGTCGTCGGTTCGCAATATCCAGCAGCGCAACAATCTGAGTGATGCGCTGAATGCGCTCAAGCAGCATGAGGCCGCTTTGCTCAAAGGTTACCCCATGGCGCTGCTGGAGATCTTTGCGGAGGGACCTGCCAACGCCAAGGTTCGCCCGGCAGATGCCTCTGGAATGGACTTCGGCGAGCTATCGCTGATGGACGACAGCGAAGTGCAAGACCAGGTGGAACTGGCTCGCGCGCAACAACTGGCGGCCCATGCGACCGAGGGTGTACTGTCAGAACTCAATACGCTGGTCAGCTCTGCGCAGGGCTTGCGCAGCGTGCAGCCCGAGCGCAACCCCTTGCGTCCCGAAAATTACATCCGTGCATTGCAGCGGGTTGTGTCTGAAACGGGCGCCACGTCTGAAGTGCGCCAGCTTTGGATGCAGCACATGCGAGGCCTATTGGGCAAGTTGCTGGAGGGTGAGTACCAGCGCATGGCCAAAATGCTGCGAGACCAGGGCGTGCAGCCTGTGGGATACGCGGTGCTGGGCACTCCCGGCGGTGCGGTGGGCCGATCAGGCTACGGCGCTCCCCAGCAGCCTATGGCCACGGGTTACGGCGGTGGCTATGCCACGGGTTACGGGCACACCAGCGGATACGGTGGGGCTTCCGGGTACAACAACCGTGGCATGGGTGCGCCTACCGGGTGGCAGGGCGATTCCCAGCAGTCCCCCTTGGCGGCAGAGGCGGAGGAAGCCATTCTGACCGTGGGCATTCTGCGCCAGATGCTGGCGGGGGCAGACCCGTTCAATCCGCCCGGTTACGGGGCTGTTGCCTCCCAGATGATCGCGCAACCGGCCAGCCGCTGGGAGAACGCCCCCGCTGCCATGCCCAGCGTACCTGGCCCATTGGGATCTGCTTACGCAGCAATTCCTGCCGTGGCCGTGGACGCCATGGAAGACATGGCCCAGCTGGAACGGCTGGTAAACCGCCTGGCGGGAGGAGCCCAGACAGCGGCGCCATTGTCCGCCTGGCGTGCGCCAGTGCAGTTGGCACCACCCATCTACACGGTTCCTTTTGTGGCGCCCACGGAATCCCCGGCGGTGGCGGCCGACGTGGTGGCCAACATGATGGCGACGCTGGCGCAAGACGCGCGGCTGCTGCCTCCCATGCAGCTCGCGGTAAAGAAGCTGGAGGCGCCGCTCAAACAATTGGTGCGCTTTGACCCTCGTTTCTTCACGGATGCAGGACATCCGGCGCGGAGCCTGCTGGATGAGATCACGCAGCGCAGTCTGGCGTTCACTACCGAAGATGCGCCGGGCTTTGACCAGTTTGTGCGTTTGGTGAATGAAGGCGTTGCCCATTTGGCGGCCAGCGAGATCAAAGACGCCACGCCTTTTGAGACCGTGCTCAGGGCACTGTATTCCGCGTGGGACACCCAGGAGCAGCGCAAGAAAGCCCAGGAAGCGGCAGAGCAGCAGGCACGTCAGCGGGCTGAGCAACGGGCCATGCTGGCTGAACGTGTGGCGGCCGATATTCGCAAGCTGCACGACATAGGCAATGTGCCTGCCGATATTCTGGATTTTGCTGCGGGCCCTTGGGCAGACGTGGTGGCTCTGGCGCAGGTGAGCGCCGAAGGGCAGCAAGATGACCCCTCGGGATACCTGGCGCTGGTGCCATTGCTTCTTTGGAGTGCCCAGCCCGAACTGACCCGGCTGGAGCCGGAGCGCTTGACCCACGCCATCCCGGACATGCTGGCGAAGTTGCGCCAAGGTCTGCGCTCCATTGATTACCCGGCGGACAAGGCCAGCGCTTTCATTGCCAGGCTGGTGGCATTGCACCAGGCGGCCTTTGAAGCTCCCCCAGCGCCTGGCATCTCGATTCCATTGCCACAGGGCGATGCAGTAGCCGAGCCTGGCGACAGCATGGGCTCGGAACTTCCGCCGGAAGAGGACAGCAGCCAGGCGCTGCTGGAGCCCACCGCCAGCCAGGCTGCAGCCTTGGCTGAAGACCCTTTTGCCAATTTTGTGGTGGGTGCGTGGGTGGAATTGATCTCCAACCAGCGCCCGGTGCGCACGCAGCTCACCTGGACCAGTCCCAACGGAACGCTGTTCCTGTTCACCTCGCCCGATGGCAGCACGCAGTCGATGACGCGCCGCATGCGGGACAAACTCGCCAGCGAAGGCACGCTGCGCGTGATTCGCTACAAGCCCTCATCTCGCAGTGCCAATTCGGCACCGGCCGACCTGTCCCGCACTCCCCCCAAGGTTTCCAAAGGCCGCTGATTCAACTGGGCCGCAAGGCATGCCAGCCGCAGGGGGTTCGGGAGTCAGGCCAAGCCCTCAGGGCCGCATGAACTTCTTGCGGATCAGGTGAATGTGGTTGCGCAAGGCGTACAACTCGTCGGCGTACGACAGCGGCACGGTCACTTTTTCAACCTGGGCTTCCAGCGCATCGAGCGCCTGCAGCATTTGCGGGGCCTTGTCTGGCTCAGACTCCACCGTGTCTTCGATCTCGCGCAGGCGGCCGTACCAGCGGAAAATGCGCGAGCGCACCCGGAACTGGTACAGCGGCGGCACGACCCGGGACAGGGGCAGCAGGGCCGCCAGCAAAATCCCCAGCACCAGCCACATCCGCTCGATCAGATTGGCCAGCCAGAACGGCAGGTAGCGCTGCAGCATGGGCACCGGTTCGTTCATGGCCCGCTCGCCCTCTTTGGCGATGGGAAGTTCGCTGTTGCGCATGTTGGGAAACTCACGCGCACGGTTGAACCAGCCTGCCGTGCTGTGCACCTGTTGCGCGCGCTGTGCAAACAGCGTGAGCAAGGCCGGGTGGGTGGATTCCCGCGCCAGCAGCGACGTGGTGGATGCCACCATGCGCACGTCGCGTGCCGGCACGTTGCTGGCCAGGTCCACCACACCCCGGGGCAGGGTGACCGGGGAGAGGAAGGGGAACCGCCGCGCGTAGGCCTCGTGCTGTGCAATGTCGAGCAACTGCACTCCGGGGGTTTGCAGCAGCATCTGCACCATCAGCGATTCGGGGGCCGAGGCAAACACCAGTGCATCCAGCTTGCCCGCCAGGAAGGCGACGGTGGCAGGCGTTTCTTCCAGGCGGGTCATGGTCACGACACCCGCCTCCAGCCGGTTGGCTTCCAGCAACTGGTTCATGAGCCAAGGTACGCCACTGCCTTCCGAACCCACATTCACCCGCATCCCGCGCAATTGCCGCAGCCCGTCCAGCCGGGGGCGCTCGTGCATGCGCTGGGCGGCTTCGGTGCGGTAGAACACCCACACCGGCTCCACAAATAGGCTGCCCAGTGACACCAGGTTTTCCGGGTCGTCCGGCAGCAGCTCGGCAGTGCCGCCTTGCACAAACGCCAGGTCTGCCTGGCCGTCTCGCAGCAGTTGCAGGTTGGCCGACGAGCCATCGCTGGGCAACAACCGCACTTCAATGCCCTCGGCGGCCAGCGCTTTCTGGTAGCGCTTGCCAAACTCTTCGTAAGCGCTTTGTGCGGGGCCAGTGGCCAGCGTGACCGATTTGGGCGGGGTGGGGTTGAGCCACCAATAGGCCAGCACCAACAGGCCCACCGCCAGGAAGGCCAGGGGCCCAGCAGACAGGACCAGATCACGAAACGACAGCAACGCAGAGCGCAGTGCCTTGGACATGCGGGGGGACATAACGGGGGGCACCCATGGAAAAAAGAAAGCAGGCGGTGCACCGGCTGGTGCCCGCCGCAGAATCAGCTGCGCAAGTCTGCCATGGCTGGCAGGTACAGGCCGTCTGCGGTGGTGACAGAACGTGCCGCCTGCACTGCCCGGACGGTGGCGCGCGCGGTGGCTTCGGCCGCCATGGTGGCCAGCACCATCATGCCCAGGCTTTTGCCCGCACGGCCCGTGCCCAGGCTGAACAGGGTGTCGCCGTCCGACATGGTGTGCACCGGGTTGATGCTGCGTGCCAGACCGTCGTGCGCGGAAATGGCCAGGCGGTGCGCCTGTGCTTTGGTCAGGATGGCATCGGTGGCCACGACGCCGATGGTGGTGTTGGTGCCCGCCAGCAAGGGCTGGGGCGGCTGGCCGCAGAGCAGGGCGCGGCGCGTGTCGCGCAGTGCCCGGCCATCGTCGGTGCGTGCGCCCGCCATCACCTGTGCGGTGTCGGGGTCGATCACGTCGCCCAGGGCGTTGCAGGCGATGAGGGCACCCACCGTCACACCATCCACGGTGACGGACGCCGTACCCACGCCGCCCTTCATGGCGTGCTGGATGCCAAAGACCTTGCCCACCACGGCACCGGCCCCAGCGCCCACATTGCCTTCGGCCGGGTCGGCGCTGGACGCTGCGGCGCACGCGGCGTAGCCCGCTGCGGCATCGGGGCGAATGCGCATGTCGCCCACCAGCAGGTCAAACAGCACGGCCGCGGGCACGATGGGCAGGCGGCCCACGGCCACGTCCAGGCCCACGCCGCGCTCTTCCAGCCAGCGCACCGCCCCCGTGGCGGCCTCCAGCCCCCAGGCGCTGCCGCCTGCGAGCATGATGGCGTGCACCTTGTCCACCAGGTTGGAGGGGTGTAGCAAGTCGGTCTCGCGCGTGCCGGGGGCGGCACCGCGCACGTCCACCCCGGCCACGGCACCCTCGCGTGCCATGACCACGGTGCAGCCGGTGGGCCGGCGGGTATCGGTGAAATGACCGACTTCAATGCCGGCCACGCGGGTGATGCTGCCGGCGTCGCCAGCGGGGAAGGGGGCGTTCATGGGGCCTGATTATGGTGGCCCCGCTTCTACCGGCTCTTCCCCGCTGCGGCCATTTACTGGGCCTTTTCGATGCGCGTGGCGTAGTAAGCGCCCTTGACCTGCTCTGCCCGAAAGCGCACCTTGTCGCCCGCCTTGAGCGGCGCGAGCTGGGCGGCGTCCTGCACACGGAACACCATGGTCATGGGCGGCATGTTGAGGTTCTTGAGCTCGCCATGGCGCAGCGTGACTTTGAGGGCGGCGGCGTCCACCCGGGTGACCTCGCCTTCGCTCAAGTCGGCCTGCTGTGCGTTGGCGGCAGCTGTGTGATGCGCTGTGTGGCTGTCAGAGGCGGGAGCCTGTGCCCATGCGGGGGCGCTGGTGAGCACGGCTGCGGCAAACAGCGCAAACCACTGCGGGAGGGATTTGGGCAAGGAGGTCATGTGGAAGCCTTTTTGTTGTAGCTCTTGAAAACACGGGTGCTGCCGTCGTGCGCCACCAGCAGCACGTCGTAGGGGTCACGGCGGTCGCCATACACGGCGCCGTCCATCCCGGGCGAGCCTACGGGCATGCCGGGCACGGTAATGCCCAGAGCCTTGGGCTTTTGCTGCAGCAGGGCGCGCACATCGCTGGCGGGCACATGGCCTTCCACCACGTAGCCGCCGACCAGGGCGGTGTGGCACGAGCCCAGCTTTTGCGGCAGGCCCAGTCGTGCGCGCACGGCGTTGTTGCCGGTTTCGTGCACGGTCACCTTGAAGCCATTGGCCTGCATGTGGTCCACCCAATCCTTGCAGCAGCCGCAGTTGGGGTCTTTCCACACCTCGACCGGCGTAGGGGCAGGCCCGGCGGCGCGTGCCAGGGATGGGGCCAATGCCGCCACCGTGCCGGCGCCGAGCAGCGTCAGCGTGGTGGCCAGCCACTGGCGGCGGCTGAGGGTAGGAGCGGTACGGGAGGGGGTGCTGATTGGTTGCATGAGGATCTCCGGGGGATTGTTCAATGGGCGCGGGGCAGCACGGTGATGGTGCCAGTCATGCCCGCCTGGTAGTGGCCCGCGATCAGGCAGGCAAAGTCAAAAGTGCCGGCACGGTTGAAGTGCCACACGATGTCGCCGCGCTGGCCGGGTTTGACGTGGGCCATGTACGGCTCGTCGTGCTCCATGCCAGGGTGCTTCGCCATCATCTCGGCGTGCTGGTCCAGCTCGGCCTTGGTGCCGATGACGATTTCGTGCATCACCTTGCCCTGGTTCTGGGCCCGCAGGCGCACGGTTTCGCCCTCGCGCACTTGGATGTGGCTTGGGGCAAAGCGCATGTCGTCGCCCATGCGCAGGGTGATGGTGCGGGTCACGGCCTTGGCGTCGCCGGCAATGCCCCATTCTTTTTGTTCCTTGATCGCGGCCGGTTTGGCAGCATGGGGCATGCTTTCATGACTAAAACTGGCTGTAGCGCCCATGAATAAAGCGCAGGCAGCTATTAATTTGATAGTTTTCATGGCGTGTTCAGGGTTCAGTGCTGGTGGCTGCTGGCAGCGGGCTTGCGGGCGGTGGCTGCGCCGGGCACCGTGCCGGGCGTGTCGGCACGCGCGGGGCGTGGGGTGTGGGCGGGGGCGCCTTGCCATTCGTAGGCCTGGGTGCCAGGGGGCTGGGCGTAGTCGCCGGGGTCGCGGTAGTCGCCCGCCGGCTGGTTGGCGCGCAGCATGAAGGTGGTGAACATCCCGCCCATCTCCAGCGGGCCAAAGGGGCCGGTGCCGGTCATCATGGGGAAGGTGTTGTCGGGCAGGGGCATTTCCATGGCGCCCATGTCGGCCATGCCGCGCTCGCCCATCACCATGTAGTCGGGCACGATCTTCTGGATCTTGCCCACCAGGCCCGCATGCTGAACGCCAATCATGGTGGGCACGTCGTGCCCCATGGCACCCATGGTGTGGTGGCTCTTGTGGCAGTGCAGGGCCCAGTCACCCGGCTCGTCGGCCATCAGCTCAATCTGCCGCATCTGCCCCACGGCCACGTCGGTGGTCACCTCGGGCCAGCGCGCGCTTTTGGGCACGGGGCCGCCATCGGTGCCGGTCACTTCAAACTCGTGCCCGTGGATGTGGATGGGGTGGTTGGTCATGGTGAGGTTGCCGACGCGGATGCGCACCCGCTCGCCCTGGCGTGCCACCAATGGGCTGATGGCGGGGAAGACGCGGCTATTCCAGCACCAGATGTTGTGGTCCAGCATGGTGTTGACCTTGGGGGTCTTGCTGCCGGGCTCCACATCGAAGGCATTGAGCAGGAAGGCGTAGTCGCGCTGCACCTTGGCAATGTGCGGGTGGCTGGCCTTGGGGTGGGTGATCCACAGGCCCATCATGCCCATGGCCATCTGCACCATTTCGTCGGCATGCGGGTGGTACATGAACGTGCCGGGGCGGCGCGCCTCGAACTCGTACACAAAGGTCTTGCCCATAGGGATGGCTGGCTGGTTCAGCCCGCCCACACCGTCCATGCCGTTGGGCAGGCGCTGGCCGTGCCAGTGGATGGTGGTGTGCTCGGGCAGGCGGTTGGTGACGAAGATGCGCACGCGGTCGCCTTCCACCACCTCAATGGTGAGGCCGGGGCTCTGGCCGTTGTAGCCCCACATGTTGACCAAAAAGCCCGGCGCCACCTCGCGCACCACGGGCTCGGCCACCAGGTGGAATTCCTTCACGCCAGCGTTCATGCGCCAGGGGGCCGTCCAGCCGTTGAGGGTGACCACCGGGTTGTAAGGGCGGCCCGTGGTGGGCTGGAGCGGCGGCGCGGTGTCGGCGCTGGTCTGGATGACAGGTTCGGGCAGCGCGGCCAGGGCCCCGCGGCTGACGGAGGCGGCAGCCACTGCGGTGGCAGCGCCGGAAAAGAAGTTGCGGCGGTTCATGTCAGTGGCCTTGTGGGGTGGTGGCGGTTGCGGCGCCAGATGCCAAACCTTGCAAGGCGCCGGGCGATGTGCCGGTGAGGGCGAGCTGCAGGTCCGTCTCTGCGAGCCAGAAGTCGCGCTGCGCTTCGATGGCGTTGGCGACGGCCTGGGTGCTGTTGCGGGCTTCGGCCAGCATGTCCCACACACTGGCCAGCATGCCGTTGTAGCGCAGCGTGGTTTCGTCGCTGATGAACTGGCGCAGCGGCACCACCTGGCTTTGCTGCTGGCGCGCCAGGTCGAGCGCGGTGCGGTAGGTGAGCCAGGCGCTGCGCACTTCACTGCGGGCACGCACAGCGGTGTCTTGCAACTGCGCGGCGGCTTGTTCGACCTCGGCCTGTGCACGGGTGCGGGCGGCACCGCCCCAGTCGAACAGGGGCAGGGGCAGTTCCAGTTCCCAGCCGCGTGTGGTGTCGCGGTGGCCGCTGCCACGTTCCGTGGTGGTGTTGCGGCTGTAAGCCAGTCCGATGTCGCCAAACACCGCGCCTGCACGGCTCCAGCCCACGCGCACGGCCTGGGTGTCAAGCTGGCGGCGGGCGGCTTGCACGTCCAGGCGTTCGCGCAAGGCGGTGGTTTCGATGCCGTCGGCCGGAAGCGCAGCGGCAGGCAGCGGGGGTAACTGCGCGGCAAGTTGGTATTGCTCCTGCTTGCCCCACACCCCAAGGCGGCGGTTCAGGTCTTCGCGGGCGGTGGCAGCGGCCAGCCGGGCGCGGGCGCGCTGGCGGTGCGCTTCGTGCAGCACGGCTTGCTCGCGGGCCAGTTGCAGGCGGCTCCAGTTGCCCACGCTGGCCATGCGGCGGGCCAGCTCGGTGCCCGCCTCGGCGGCTTCCACCATGCGCTCGTGCGTGGCCGCTACCTGCTCGGCGGCCACAGCGCGCAGCCAGGCGCGGCGCGTGTCGGCGGCCAGCGTCACCACGTCTTGCGCGGCCTGCAGGGTGGCAATCTGCAGGCGCTCGGCCTGGCGTTCGGTGCGCCAGGGCAGGGTGATGAGGTCGAGCAGGCTGAACGCCAGCGTGCGCTCGATCTCGCGTTCATGGCTGTTGGCAAAGCGCCCCAGCGTGAAATGCGGGTTGGGCAGGGTGATGGCTTGCACGCGCTCAGCATCGGCCACGCCCAGCGCCGCCAGCCGGGCCTGCAGGCCAGGGTTGTTGAGCAGCGCAATGCGCACGGCAGCGTCTTGCGTAAGGGGCTCGGCCAGCCAGCGCTGGATAGATTCCTGCGCCTGCGCTTTGGCCGCAGCGTCGGCTGCGGGCAAGGCAGCTTGCACGCCAGCGGTGCGGCCTGCGGTGAGCTGGGCCACATCGCCTCGCAGGCCATCGGGCGACACGCTGGCGCAGCCGACGAGCGCCAGGGCGGCGCCAAGCAGGGACAAGCGATGCAGTACGGTCATGGCTTGCCTCCGTGCGGGTGGTGGGCCTGGTGCCCGTGTTGCATCGGCTTGTGCGGATGGACCGCCGTGCCGGCTGCCGCAGCA
>NZ_CAXIAK010000064.1:0-19467 GCF_964021665.1 uncultured Acidovorax sp. | reverse complement strand
TGTACAAACAACAAAGACCCCGAAGGGCCTTTGCTTAACTTACTGGCATTGCCCCGAGGGGCGCGTTTCTCTTTGGTAGGTCACCTTGGCAGGAATGCATCACGCAGCCCGCCTACGCAGCATCGGTGCGCGCGCCTACAGCCGCAAGGTGTGTTCAACGGCAGCATAGGGTCAGTTCTGTTCTCTTGCCGCCCATGAACCTACAACGCCTTTATCGCCTGGCCCGCAAAGCCGTCATGGCCTGGATGGATGACTTTGCCCCGAGCATGGGCGCGGCGATTGCGTACTACACCGTGTTTTCCATCGCCCCCCTGCTGGTGATCGTCATTGCCGTGGCAGGCGCGCTGTTTGGCCGCGAGGCGGTGCAGGGCGAAATCGTGGGGCAATTGCAAGGGCTCATCGGCCAGGACGCTGCCGTGGCCGTGCAAGCGCTGGTGCGGGCTGCCAGCGAGCCCACGCGCGGCCTGGTGGCGGGTCTGATCAGTGGCGTGGTGCTGCTGGTGGGTGCCACCACCGTGTTTGCCGAATTGCAAAGCGCGCTCGACCGCATCTGGCATGTGCCGCAGCGGGCCAAGCCTTCGGGCCTATGGGCCGTGCTGCGCGCGCGGGTGCTGTCGTTCGGGCTGATCCTGGGGCTGGCCTTTCTGCTCATCGTGTCCCTGGTCATCAGCGCAGGGGTGGCGGCCCTGGGCGGCTGGGCCAGCGGCCTGTGGCCGGCCTGGGAGGTGACGCTGCAAGCCCTGAACACCCTCATTGCGGTGGGCGCCACCACCGTGCTGTTCGCGATGATTTTCAAGTTCATGCCCTCGGTGCCCCTGCAGTGGCATGACGTGTGGGTGGGCGCTGCCGTGACGGCTGTGCTGTTCGAGCTGGGCAAATTCGCCATCGGCTACTACCTGGGCAAGAGCGGCGTGAACGAAACCTATGCAGCAGCCGGTTCGCTGGTGGTAGTACTGGCTTGGGTGTACTACGCCGCGCAGATCTTTTTGCTGGGGGCAGAGTTCACCAAGGTGTATGCCGACGAGCGCGGCAGCGCAGTGGGCAAGCGTGCGGTGGCCGCCACGCAGACCGGCGCTTTGGTGGCGGCAGCAGGCTCAGACATCACCGCCGACATGCTGCCCGCCACACCTGCGGGCGCTGCCTCGCCCGCAGCGCACAGCGACGTGCTGCAGGCGCAAGTGCAAATGTTGGAGCAGCGCACCGGCCAGCAGCGTGCGCAATTGTGGGCGCTGGCAGGGCTGGTGCTGGCACAGCAGGTGCGCTGGCATTGGCATCGCCGCAAAACGCGTCGCACGCCGCGCCCTTAGCAACATCAACCCATCAGGCCTGCAAAGGGGCCACGCGCAGGGGGTGGGGAGGCTCGGCAGGCATCTGGGCCACATGCACGGTACGGGCAGGCAAGGCAAACTTCACTCCCATGGCGGCCAGCTCGCGCATCAAGCCCAGGTTCAGGGTCTGCTGCAGGTCCATATACAGGTTGAAGCCCGGGTTCTTCACGATGTAGACCACCTCAAACTCCAGCGCGCTTTGCCCAAAGGCCTTGAAGTGCGCCCGGTCGAACTCCAGCTGCGGCTGGGCTTCTACCAGCCGCTGCACCACGCCTGGGATGGCCTCGACCTGTTCGATGGGGGTGTCGTAAGGCACGCCAAAACCGAACACGATGCGGCGGCGCTGCATGGGGCGATAGTTGCTGATGGTCTGCTTGAGCAGGTCGGTGTTGGACATCACCACCTCCTCGCCCTGCAGGCTGCGGATGCGGGTGGTCTTGAGGCCAATCATCTGCACCGTGCCCGCCACGTTGCCCACCACCACAAAGTCGCCCACCTGGAACGGCTTGTCCACAGCGATGGACAGCGATGCAAACAAATCGCCCAGGATGTTCTGCACCGCCAGGGCCACTGCAATGCCGCCCACCCCCAGGCTGGCGATGAAGGCCGTGATGTTCACCCCCAGGTTCGACAGGATGGCCAGCAGCACCACGCTCCACAGCAACGTACGCAGCCCCCACGACATGAGCGTGGCCGAAGCACTCACCTGCGTCATGCCCGAAGACGCGTGCTGCGCAAGGTAGTGCCGCACCCCGATGCCGATGGCGCGCATGCCCCACAAGCCCATCTGCAGCGCCACGGCCACAAACCACAGCTGGCTCAGCCGGTTTTCCCAGCGCCCGGGCAGATCGAGAAAACTGGCGCCCACCAGCAGCGCCGCCACCAGCATCAAGAAGCGGCTGGTGCCTTCCAGCACATCCACCATCGCACGGGCCACCCCGCTGTGCGACTGGCTGGCCCACGCACGGGCACGGCCGGTCAACAGGCTCAGCGCCAGCAAAATGCCCAGGTAGGTGGCCACCCCCGCCAGCACGGCGATCAGCAAGCTCCACAGCGGCACGCCCGCAAAAGTGGTCTCCTGAACCCAGGAAAGAAAGGCGGATGGTGGCATGCAGGGTTCTCCTTGTGTGTAGCGTTGGCAAAGACCACGCCCAGGAACCACGGGGAGCACCAGGGCAGGCAGCCTTTCAGCATGCCCGCGCATCGCGCACAACACCATCCGCAGTGCTTGCAAATGTTTGTAGGACATATCCCACAACCCAAGGCACAGGCGGCGCTGGCCTCGTTCTTTTCACCCATGCGATGGGCGGGGCGAAGCCCGGCCAACCGCGAAGGGGCAACACCCAATGGATGCTGTCTCAGACGCCTGTGCGCTCCGCGTAGGCCTCGGTATCCACTTCGCTGGCGTTCTGCGGGTTGTAGCGGTTGCCCGCCACGGTGCGCTCGTTGATCAGCGCCTCCAGCCGCTCGATGACAGCGCTGCCGAGCTGCACCTGCACAGCCCCCAGGTCGTCGTGCAGATGCTCCACACTGGTCGTGCCGGGGATGGGGATGATGTCCTGCCCCTTGTGCAGCAACCAGGCCAGCGCCAGTTGCGCGGAGGTGCAGCCCACCTCGGCCGCGATGGCACGGTAGCCAGCCAGCAATTGCAGGTTGGCGGCATACGCCTCGGGCGCAAAGCGTGGCATGCCACGGCGGATGTCCTTGGCGTCCAGCGTGCCCACATCGGTGAGGTCGCCACACAGAAAGCCCCGGCCCACCGGGCTGAAGGCCACAAACGCCACGCCCAGTTCACGGCAGGCGTCGAGCACCGCAATCTCGGGGTTGCGCGTCCACAGTGAATATTCGGTTTGCAGGGCTGTAATGGGGTGCACGGCATGGGCGCGGCGCAGCGTGGCGGCCGACACTTCCGACAGGCCAATGCTGCGGATCTTGCCCGCGCGCACCAGGTCGGCCAGCGCGCCCACACTGTCTTCAATCGGCACGCTCTTGTCCCAGCGGTGCAGGTAATACAGGTCGATCACATCGGTCTGCAGGCGGCGCAGGCTGTCTTCGCAGGTCTGGCGCAGCGTGGCGGGGCGCCCGTCAATCTCGCGCACCAGCTTGCCGTCGCCATTCACATCCACGCCCTGCATGCCGCACTTGCTGGCCAGGGTGAAGCGGTGGCGGTGCGGCTTCATCACCCGGCCCACCAGGGTTTCGTTGGCGCCAAAGCCGTATAGCGCCGCCGTGTCGAACAAGGTCACGCCCGCATCCAGCGCGGCCAGCAGCACACGCTCGCCCTGCTCAGCGCTGACCGGGGCGCCATAGGCGTGCGAGAGGTTCATGCAGCCCAGGCCAATGGCGCTGACCTGGAAAGGGCCCAAAGCACGTTGTTGCATCACATCTCCGATATCTAATGAAAAACGCCCGCAGCGTTTGATCTACGGGCGGTAGCAGCTACTGAATCAATAGCAGCATCAAACCAGTTGCTGCTCCAGATCATGCAACACCTGGTAGCAAGGCAGCACCTGCGCCACGCTGGCGTTGGGCTCGCGGCCTTCGCGGATGGCGGCGAAGAACTCGCGGTCTTGCAGCTCGATGCCGTTCATCGACACATCCACCTGGCTCACATCGATCTTCTCTTCCTTGCCGTTCACCAGGTCGTCGTAGCGGGCGATGTAGGTGGCGGTGTCGCCGATGTAGCGGAAGAAGGTGCCCAGCGGGCCATCGTTGTTGAAGCTCAGGCTCAGCGTGCAGATCGCACCGTTGGCCGCCTTGAGCTGGATGCTCATGTCCATGGCAATGCCGAGCTGATTGTGGATGGGGCCCTGGATGGCGTTGGCTTTGACGATGGGGCTGCCCGCCTGGTAGGCGAACAGGTCCACCGTGTGGGCGGCGTGGTGCCACAGCAGGTGGTCCGTCCAGCTGCGGGGCTGGCCCAGCGCGTTCATATTGGTGCGGCGGAAGAAGTAGGTCTGCACATCCATCTGCTGGATGTTGAACTCGCCCGCCTTGATCTTGTGGTGCACGAACTGGTGGCTGGGGTTGAAGCGGCGGGTGTGGCCGCACATGGCCACCAGGCCCGCCTGCTTTTGCAGGTTCACCACCGCCTGGCCTTCGCTCAGGATGTCGCACAGCGGGATTTCCACCTGCACATGCTTGCCCGCTTCCAGGCAGGCAATGGACTGGCTGGCGTGCATCTGCGTGGGCGTGCACAGAATCACGGCGTCCACTTCCTTGATGGCCAGGCTGTCTTCCAGCTTGGTGGTGACGTGGGGGATGCCGTACTTGTCGGCCACTTCCTGGGTCTTGGCCAGGTCGCGGCTGATGAGGGAGACGACTTCCACATCGGGGATGTTTTGGATGCCGTCCAGGTGCTTGATGCCGAAGGCGCCCGCGCCTGCGAGTGCGACTTTGATGGTCATGGGGTGGATGTCCTTTGGGATTCGGTTCAGTTCTCAAGAATCAGGTGGCCCACGGCGGTGTTGGACGCGGGTACATGGTAGAAGCGGTGCGCCACTTTGGGGGCCGGGCCCCCGGCCACATCGGCCATCGCACCACGGGCGATGAGCCACATCACCAGCTCAATGCCTTCACTGCCCGCTTCGCGCACGTAGTCGATGTGCGGCACTTCCGAGCAAGCTGCAGGGTCGTTGATGAGCTGGTCAAGCCAGGCGTTGTCCCATTCGCGGTTGATGAGGCCTGCGCGTGCGCCCTGCAACTGGTGGCTCATGCCCCCCGTGCCCCAGATGTGCACGTTCAGGTCTTCGTCAAAGCTCTCCACCGCGCGGCGGATGGCCTGCCCCAGCTGGAAGCAGCGGCGGCCACTGGGCACGGGGTACTGCACCACGTTCACCGCAAACGGAATCACCGGGCAGGGCCAGGCACCGGTCTGCGGATGCTGCTCGCCGCACATCAGCGACAGCGGAACCGTCAGTCCGTGGTCCACATCCATCTTGTTGACGATGGTGAGGTCAAAGTCTTGCTGAATCACGCTTTGCGCGATGTGCGAGGCGAGTTCGGGGTGACCGATCACCTTGGGCACCGGGCGCGGGCCCCAGCCCTCGTCGGCGGGTTGGTACTCGGCGGCGGTGCCGATGGCGAAGGTGGGAATCAAATCCAGACTGAAGGCCGTGGCGTGGTCGTTGTAGACGAGGAAGATGACATCGGGCTTGTGGTCCTTCATCCATTGCCTGGAGAAGTCGTAGCCTGCGAACAGCGGCTTCCAGTAGTCTTCCTGGGTCTTGCCCAGGTCCATGGCCGCGCCAATGGCGGGCACGTGCGATGTGTAAACGGATGCGGTAATGCGTGCCATGGTGTTCAGTCTTTCTGGGCCTGCCCGGCCTTGCCTTGCGGCTGGCGGTGCGCCTGGGCATCGCCGTCTTCGCCGATGTAGCGGTTGCCTTCGGCACTGCGGCCACCGCCGATCATCATGGCGCGGTATTCCTCTTCGGTCATGCCGGTCATGGAGCCCGCCATTTGCTGGAAGCTCTTGCCATCGGTCGCACCGATCTTGGCCAAAAAGTAGATGTTGCCGCCGGTGCGCATGCACCAGTTGAGGTCGCGGGCCAGCACGGCCTGCTTCTGCTCTTCGGTCATCGCCCATTCGTCCAGATAGGCGCGCTCGTTGGCCTTGAAGCGCTCGCGGTTCTCGGCCTTCATCAGGCTCATGCAGAACTGGTTGAGCCAGTAGCCTTTGCGGCTCTGCTCGGCATCAAAGATGATGGTGCCGGGCACGTCCTGGTAGGGTTTGTCGAGTGCCATCTCAGACCTCCTCGGGCCAGTAAAGCTTCATGGGGTTGGTCACGAGCAGCTTTTGCTGCAGCTCGGCCGTGGGCGCGATGTGCGGGATGAAGTCCACCAGCAGGCCGTCGTCGGGCATGTGGTCCTTGAGGTTGGGGTGCGGCCAGTCGGTGCCCCACAGCACGCGGTCAGGAAACTCCTGCACCACGCGGCGGGCGAAGGGAACGACGTCCTGGTACGCGGCCTGCTCGCCGTTCAGGGCCTTGGGGCCGGTCACGCTGAGGCGCTCAGGGCAGCTCACCTTGCTCCACACATTCTTGTGCTCGCGCATGAACTTGAGGAACAGCGCGAACTCTTCGCTGTCCACGCCCTTGCTCACATCCGGGCGACCCATGTGGTCCACCACCACGGTGGTGGGCAGGCGGGTGAAGAAGTCCCACAGCTCGGGCAGGTCCACCGCCTCAAAGTAGATCACCACATGCCAGCCCAGCTGGGCAATGCGGCCTGCAATCTCCATCAGCTCGTCCTTGGGCGTGAAGTCCACCAGGCGCTTGACGAAGTTGAAGCGCACACCGCGCACGCCTGCGGCGTGCAGCTGTTGCAGTTCCTCATCGGTGACGCTGCGCTTGACGGTGGCCACGCCACGCGCCTTGCCGCCACTGGCCAGGCAGGCATCCACCATGGCGCGGTTGTCTGCGCCGTGGCAGGTGGCCTGCACGATCACGTTGCGGGCAAAGCCCAGGTGGTCGCGCAGCGCAAACAGCTCGTGCTTGCTGGCATCGCAAGGCGTGTACTTGCGCTCGGGCGCGTACGGAAACTCCGCGCCGGGGCCGAACACATGGCAGTGGGCGTCCACCGCGCCTGCGGGCAGCTGAAAGCGGGGCTTGGCAGGGCCGGTGTACCAATCCAGCCACCCGGGGGTTTTGGTGAAGCCTTCGGCTTGGGGGAAGACCTCCGCTCTGGTGAATTCGCTCATTCGCGTGCTCCTTGGATTCTTGCCGGCTCGCAGGTCAGTCGAGCGAGACGTTGGCTTGGCGGATCACATCGCCAAAGCGCTTGGCTTCGTCTTTGACGAACTGGTCAAACTGCGCACGCGTGGTGGGGAAGGGTTCGTAGCCAAAGGTCTTGAACTTCTCCGTCACATCGGGGCCGGTCAGCGCCTGCTCGATGTCGCGCTTGATCTTGTCGGTGACGGCCGCGGGCAGGCCGGGCGGCACGGCAATGGCGTTCCAGCCGGTCACGGCAAAGTCCTTGGGGCCACCGGATTCGGCCACGGTGGGCACGTCGGGGAACTCGGGCGAGCGCTGGGGCGCAGCCAGCGCCAGCAGGCGCAGCTTGCCAGCACGGTACAGCGGGCCCGCAGTGGCGGCGCTGCCCATCGCAAAGTTGATGTCGCCCGTGGAAACCGAGGTGTAGAGCTGCGTGGTCTCCTTGAAGATCACATGCTCCATCTGCGTGCCGGTCATGCTCTCGAACAGCTCGGAGCCCAGGTGCACCGGGTTGCCCACCGACCACGAGCCGTAGTTGAGTTTGCCGGGGCGCGCCTTGGCGTCGGCCACCACATCGGCCACGGTCTTGTAGGGGCTGTTGGTGCCCACGGTGAAGAAGAAGTAGGTGCGGAACAGCGGCAGCAGAGGGTCGAAATCCTTGGCTGTGTCGTAGGGCAGCTTCTTGAACAGGCTGGGGTAGGCGGCCAGGTGCACGTTGTCGAGCACGATGAGGTCATGCCCATCCTTGGCGCCGCGCTTGAAGGCATCGATTGCAATGAAGCCGTTGCCACCGGGGCGGTTTTCCACCACCACCGACTGGCCCCAGATTTTGGAGAGCTTGTCGGCCACCAGGCGCGCCACGCCATCGGGGCCGCCCCCCACCGGGAAGGGGGTGATGATGCGCACAGGCTTGGTGGGGAACTGCTGCGCGGCCGCCCACTGGGGCGCCAGCCCCAGGGTGGCGGCCAGGCCCACAGCCAGGGCGGCGGTGCGGCGGTTCAGGTTTGCGGAAGTTGCCACGGGATGTCTCCTTGATGTAATTACTATTAATTTGATAGCTGCTTGCGCTTTATTCATAAGCGCTACAGGCCTTTTTTACTTGAAGTTTCTTGCAGACAGACAGGTCAGTCGATGTAGCGCAGGCCCTTCTTTTCCAGTGGCTCGCGCATCTTGTACATGTCCAGCCCCAGCACGCCGCTGGCCAGCTTGGCGCGCTTTTCGCCCTCCAAGCTCTCGCGCTTTTGCGCGGCTTCCAGTGTCTGTGCCGCCCGCGCAGCGGGCACGCAGACCACGCCGTCATCGTCTGCCACGATCACATCGCCCGGCGTGACCAGCATGCCGGCGCACACCACGGGAATGTTCACCGAGCCCAGGGTTTCCTTGATGCAGCCCTTGCTGGAGATGCACTTGCTCCACACGGGGAAGTTCATCTCCTGCAGCGTTTTCACATCGCGCACACCCGCGTCGATGATGAGTGCCCGCGCGCCGCGCGCCTGGAAAGACGTGGCCAGCAGGTCGCCAAAGTAGCCGTCGCTGCACTCGGAGGTGACGGCTGCCACCACGATGTCGCCGGGCTGGATCTGCTCGGCCACCACATGCATCATCCAGTTGTCGCCCGGATGCAGCAGCACCGTGACGGCGGTGCCGCTGACCTGCACGCCGCTCTGGATGGGGCGCATGTACGGCTTGAGCAGGCCCACGCGGCCCATGGCCTCGTGCACGGTGGCCGAACCCAGGGCGGCCAGGCCATCGGCGGCTGCGCGGTCGGCGCGGGTGATGTTGCGGTAGACAACGCCTAGTTCGTACATGTCAGAGCCCCTTTGTCTTCAGGCGGGTGTCGAGTCGCGAGAACACGCGGCGCGTATTGGCTTCATAGATCTGGTGCTTGTCTTCGGCGCTCAGAAGGGTGCTGGCCTCGATGTAGCGCTTGGTGTCGTCGTAGTAGTGGCCGGTGGTGGGGTCGATGCCGCGTACTGCGCCGATCATTTCGCTGGCAAACAGCACGTTCTTCACCGGGATCACCGTGTTGAGCAGGTCGATGCCCGGCTGGTGGTACACGCAGGTGTCAAAGAACACGTTGTTCAGCAAGTGCTCTTGCAGCAGGGGCTTCTTCATCTCTTGCGCCAGGCCCCGGAAGCGGCCCCAGTGGTAGGGCACCGCGCCGCCGCCGTGCGGAATCAGGAACTTGAGCGTGGGGAAGTCCTTGAACAGATCGCCCTGGATGAGCTGCATGAAGGCCGTGGTGTCGGCATTGAGGTAGTGCGCGCCCGTGGTGTGGAAGCACGCGTTGCAGCTGGTGCTCACATGGATCATGGCGGGCAGGTCGTACTCCACCATCTTTTCGTAGATGGGGTACCAGTGCTTGTCGGTCAGCGGCGGGCTGGTCCAGTGGCCGCCGGAGGGGTCGGGGTTCAGGTTGATGCCGACGGCACCATATTCCTTCACGCACTTTTCCAGCTCAGGGATGCAGGTGGCCGGATCGACACCGGGCGACTGCGGCAGCATGGCCACGGGCACGAAATGGTCGGGGAACAGCGTGGAGACGCGGTAGCACAGCTCGTTGCAGATGGCCGCCCAGGTGCTGGACACATTGAAGTCGCCGATGTGGTGGGCCATGAAGCTGGCGCGCGGGCTGAACAGCGTGATGTCACTGCCGCGCTCTTTCATCAGCTTGAGCTGGTTGGTCTCGATGGACTCGCGCAGCTCGTCGTCGCTGATCTTCAGGTCCGCCACTTTGGGCATGGCCGCCGGGTCTTTGATACCGGCAATCTGCGCGTTGCGCCAGTTCTCCAGCGCCTTGGGGGCCGTGGTGTAGTGGCCGTGGCAGTCGATGATGAGGCTCATGAAGGGCTCCTTGGATGCTTGGAATCGGTGTATCAGGTCGGCGCGCGGCTAAGCGGGCTCCATGCCCTGGCGGCGTTTGGCTGGCGCTGCCTGTGGAGACGCCATGAAGGCCAGCAGCGCCTGCGCGGCCGCCGGCTGGGCAGCGGCTGTGGCCATCGCGCCCGAGAAGGTGGTGGTGATCTGGATGGGCTCTGGCAGCGGCCCGGCCAGCGTGATGCCTGGCACGTGCAGCAATTCACTCAGCTGCTGAAAGCCCAGCTCCACCTCGCCGCGCGCCACCAGCGTGCCCACGGGTACGCCCGGTGGGGCCTGAACAATGCGGGGCGCAATTTCTTGCGCAATGCCCCAGCGCTCGAACAGCCGGGCCAGCGCCACACCGCTGGGGCCGGTGGAATAGCTGAGGCTGCGGGCCGCCAGCACCGCGCGACGTACGGCGTCTTCCGAGCCCAGGTCGGGCACGGGGGCGCCTTCGCGCACTGCCACGGCCACGCCGGAATGCACCAGATCAACCTTGCTGCCCGCCCGCACATGGCCCGAGGCCGCGAGCTTGTCGATGGCGTCAGAGGCGAGGATGACCACGTCAAACGCCTCACCCGCCTGCACGCGCCGGGCGGCATCCACCCCGCCTACGGATTCGATGTGCACCGGGTCGGCCGATTGCTGCGCATAGGCGGCCACCAGCTCTGCTAACACCTGGCGGGTGGCCATGGACGAAATGCCTCGGAGGGGGGTAGCCATGCGTCTCCTGTGGATGCGGTGCGGCCGGGGTAGGCGCTGCGGCGCCTGCCTGACCCGTGAAAAGGCTTGATTGTGGTCATGGCGCGGCCCGTGCGACAGCGTGCCAAGCCACTACCAGATATACCATTCTGTGATGGCCAAATGGCAGGTATTCCAATAACCATAGCTGCCGACCCGCCGCAGCCTACCGGGAGAGCCCCATGGACTTGAAACAGATCGAATACTTCGTGCGCGTGGCAGAGCTGGGCAGCTTCACCCGGGCTGCCGCCGTGCTGAACATTGCCCAGCCCGCCCTGAGCCGCCAGGTGCGCCTGCTGGAGGTAGAACTGCGCCAGAACCTGCTGGTGCGCAACGGGCGCGGCGCAGTGCCCACCGAGGCCGGCAAGCTGCTGCTGGAGCATGGGCGCGGCATCCTGCACCAGGTGGAGCGGGCGCGCGAAGAACTGGGCCGGGTGCGCGATGCGCTGGCCGGGCGCGTGGCCATTGGCCTGCCCACCAGCGTGGCGCGCGTGATGACGGTGCCGCTGACGCGCGCCTTCCGCCACGAGCTGCCCGAGGTGCGCCTGTCCATCAGCGAAGGCTTGTCGGGCGCCATTCTGGGCGGGCTGAACAGCGGCCACCTGGATCTGGTGGTGCTCTACAACGCCCAGCCCTCGCGCGAGACCGATGTGGCGCACCTGCTGGACGAAGAGCTGGTGCTGGTGCGGGCCCGCCCGCCGGGCCTGCAGGAAGACCCGCCCCCCGGCCCCATCGCGCTGAGCGAGGTGGCCCAACTGCCCCTGGTCATCCCCACCCGGCCGAATGCGATCCGCATGCATGTCGAATCAGAAATGGCCCAGATTGGCTGCACCCCGCAGGTGGCGCTGGAGATTGATGGCGTGTCGGCCATCCTCGATCTGGTGGCCGATGGCGCAGGCTGCGCCGTGCTGTCGCGCAATGCCCTGCTGAACTCGCCGCGCCCCTCGGCCTACACCGCGCAGGCCATTGGCACGCCGCCGCTGCGCATTGCGTTGTCGCTGGCCACCAGCTTGCAGCGGCCATCCACCCAGGTGCAAAAGGCCGCGCTCGATCTGGTGCGCAGAACGGCGGCGGCGGTGTTCCAGCCGCGCTGAGTGCGCCCGGCAGCGCTCGCCAATGAGGCTAGTGCGAGGTGCCCTCGCTGCGCGTGATCTTGTTCCACACGTTGTACTTGCCCACGGGCTTGCTCATGGGCAGGCGCTTGACTTCCTTGAAGGTCTGCGCGTCGAACACCACCACGGCGCCGTCCATCTCCCACACGCTGGCCAGGGCGTAGCGCCCGTCCTTGGTGAACTCGATGTGCGCCAGTGTCTTGCCCGGCTCGCGCACCTTGGCCACCACCTCCAGCGTGCGCTTGTCGATGATGGTGAGGGTGTCTTTGCCCGTGGGGCTCATCATCGAATCGGTCCAGGCAAACGGCGTGTTCTCGTGGCTGCGCATGAAGAAGCCGGGGCCGGGCGTGGCGATGGTGCGCACGGGCTTCCAGCTCTTCATGTCCACCACGTCAATGGCGCCGCCCTGCAGGTTGGGGCTGGCCAGCACGGTGGTGCCGTTCCAGGCAAAGGTGATGCCCGAGCCCAGGTGCGGCATGCCGGCAATGGGCAGGTCGGCTACCTTGCGGCGGATGTTCAGGTTCACCACCTGGGCGGTAGCGCCTTCGGCTTGTGCAGACTGGCGGGGCCGCGTGGCGCCCAGCACGTAGGTGTAGGTCTGGTCGAAGAAGAAGTCGTCCAGCGGCTCCTCCAGCGGGGTGCGGCGCACGCCCTGGAAGCCCGGCTTGGCAATCGACTCGCCCATGCGGTAGTCGTGCACATAGCCGTCATGGATGGGCTCGGCCGCCGGGTCGTACGAAATCTCCCACAGCTCGGGCACGTCCTTGAGGGCCACCACAAAGCTGCGGCGCGGCGTGGCGTCGTACACCGCCGACACGCGCGATGCCTGCTTGCCATCGAGCGTGGTGGCGGGGTAATTGCGCACCAGGTTCAGGTCGGCATCGAACAGCACGGCGTTGCGCGGCAGGTAGTTGGCCGCCATCACCCAGCGGCCGTCGCCGCTCACGGCCACGTTGCGCATGTTCAGGCCCGCACGCACCTCGGCCACCACGCGCAAGCGCCACAGGTCGTACTTGGTGATCCAGCCATCGCGCGAGCCAAAGAACACATAGCGCCCGTCGGGCGTGAACTTGGGGCCACCGTGCAGTGCGTAGCGGCTGGCAAAACGGGTGATGACTTCAAACTTGTCGCCATCGAGCAGCGAAACATGGTGGTCGCCCCCCTCCACCACCAGGAACAGGTTCATGGGGTCGGCAGACCACACGGGCTTGGCGGGCTCATCGGCCGGTGCGGGGGTGACCACACGCGATGCGCGAATGTCGTCATCGCCCCAGGTGGGCGCGGGTTGCACCGGGCTGAGCACCCACTGCGCCAGGGCCTGGATTTCGGGGGCGCTCAGCGTGCCAGCAAAGCCGGGCATTTGCGTGGCGGTGCGGCCCTGGCCAATCACGCGCAGCACCTCGGCGGGGCGCACGCGCTCCAGGCTTTCGGGCAGCAGGGCCGGGCCCATGGCGCCGGTGCGCTGGGGCGCGTGGCACGCGGCGCAGTGCTGCTGGTACAGGGCAGGAGCATCAGGCACCGCAGCGGTGGAGGCGGCGGGCGCAGAAGTCTGCGCCAGCGCGGCCCCTGAAGCGGCCAGCAGGCCCGCAGCGCACAGGGCCAGCACGCGCACGGTGCGGGTCAGGCGGTTACTGCGCATGGCTCACCTCCATGAAGTGCACGGGGTGCGGGGCCGCAGGTTCGGCCACGGCCAGGTGCTCGGTGCCGGTTTCTTCGTCCGTCAGGTAGCAGCCGGGGTCAGAAGCCCAGGGGTTGCCGGTGAGCTGCTGGGCGCGCACGCGGGTGTTGCCCCCGCACAGGCTGAAGTAGCGGCATTGCGCGCAGCGGCCTTCCACCGGCCGGGGGTGGGCCTTGAGGCCTGCCATGAGCGGGTCGCTGGTGTCAGCCCAGATGGCCGAGAACGGCCGCTCGCGTACGCTGCCCAGGTCGTGGTGCCACCACATGGTGTCGGGGTGCACATGGCCCAGGTTGTCGATGTTGGCCACGTTGACGCCGCTGGAGTTGCCGCCCCAGGCCTGCAGGCGCGCGCGCAGATCGGCGTGCCAGCGGGGCAGGCGCCGCTGCACCCACTGCAGCAGGTAGGCGCCATCAGCGTCGTTGTTGCCAGTCACATAGTCTTCGTCCAGCCCGTCCAGGGCGGCTTGCCAGGCGCGTTCAAACAGCAGGTCCAGCGCCTCTCGGGTGGCGGTGAAGTGCGCGTCTTTGCCCCGGTGGATATTGCCGCGCCCGGCGTAGTTGAGGTGCGAGAAGTAGAACTTCTGCGCGCCCTCTTCGCGCATCAGCGCCAGCAGCGCGGGCAGGTCGTGCGCGTTCATGGACGTCATGGTGAAGCGCAGGCCCACCTTCACGCCCCGCGCGCCCAGGAAGCGCACGGCGGCCAGGCTGCGGTCAAACGCGCCGTCCAGCCGGCGGAATTTGTCGTGCGTGGGCTTGAGGCCGTCCAGGCTGATGCCCACGTAGTCAAAACCGGCAGCGGTCACGCGGTCGGCCATGGGCTCGTCAATCAGCGTGCCGTTGGTAGACAGGCCGATGTAAAAGCCCATGCCCCGCGCGCGCGCGGCAATGTCAAACAGGTCGGGGCGCATCAGGGGCTCGCCGCCCGAGAGGATGAGCACTGGCACGCCGAAAGCGCGCAGGTCGTCCATCACCGTGTAAACCTCTTGCGTACCCAGCTCGCCCGCGTAGTCGTGGTCGGCCGACAGGGCGTAGCAATGCTTGCAGGTGAGGTTGCAGCGGCGGATCAGGTTCCAGATCACGACCGGGCCGGTGGCCTTGCGGTCGCGCACCACGGGGTATTGGCCCGTGGCTTCGGCTTTTGCCAGCTCGCGCATGTATTGGCTGATGCGAAACATGGTCAGTCTTCCTTCAGGCGCAGGCCTGTTTTTTTGAGCACCGCACTGGAATACAGAATGTCGTGCTGGCGGCAGTGCGGCCCCAGCAGTTGGGCAAGTTGGGCGGCCTGTTCGGCCACCTCGTCGCGGCTGCGCCCGTGCAGCATGGCGAACAGGTTGTAGGGCCACACCGGCAGGCTGCGCGGGCGCAGGTAGCAGTGGCTCACGCCGGGCAGCTGGGCCACCTGGCGGGCCAGGGCATCCACCTCGGCATCGGCCACGTCCCACACGCTCATGCCGTTGGCGGTAAAGCCCAGTTTGTAGTGGTGGGGCACGGCGCCAATGCGGCGCACCAGGCCGGTGTGCAGCAGCTCGGCCAGCCGCTGGCGCACGCGCTCGCCGCTCACGCCCAGGGTGGCGCCCACGGCGTCATACGGGCGGGGCACCAGGGGCAGGCCAGCCTGGGTGGCGGCGATCAGCGCGCGGTCAAACGCATCCAGCGCCATGGGGCACCTCCAGCGGTGGGGGCAGCGTTTCGCCGGGTGGCAGCAGCGGCAGGCGCAACTCCACGCGGTATTCGCGCTCTTTCGGAAAGGCGTGCACCTTCAGGCCCGTGGCGCCCTCAATGCGCTGCAGCACCTGGGTGGCCTGCGCGGGCGACTCAGCGGCCACCACAAACCACATGTTCAGCGCGTGTTCGCGCCGGTAGTTGTGGGCCACCTCCGGCAGGGCGTTGACCTGTGCAGTCACGGCGTCAAATTGCGCTTCGGGGGCTGACAGCGCGGCCAGCACAAACTGCCCGCCTGCGCGTTCAATCTGGAACAGCGGGCCAAAGCGGGTGAGGTAGCCATCGTCCAGCAAACGCTGCAGCCGCTGCAGCACGTCCTGCTCGGTGGTGCCCAGCGCCTGGGCCACGGCGGCGTAGGGCTCGTCCACCAGCGGAAAGCCGCCGTGCAGGTAGGCCATGAGCCGCAGGTCTTCAAGGCAGGGCATGGGCCACTCCTTGCGCGGTGGGGGCCGCGGCGGCAAACCGGCGCCCGCCCGTCTGCTTGAAACGGCGGCGCGAAAACAGCACGGCGTGGGGCTGGTGGGCCAGGCCGCTGCGCTCCAGGGCGCTGGCCACCACCTGCTCCACCGCCTGCCGGTGGGCGCCGTGCACCATGCAATACAGGTTGTAGCGCCAGCCGGGCGCGCGGGCGCGGCGGTAGGCCAGCGTCACGCCAGGCTGGGCCGCCAGGGCGCGGCCGGCGGCGTCTACCTCGTCATCGGGCACGTCCAGCACCGTCATGGCATTGGCGGCAAAGCCCAGCTCGTGGTGGCGCACCACCACGCCAAAGCGACTGAGCACCCCGGTGTGCAGCCATTGCTGCAAGGTGGCCTGCACCTGCGCGGCGGTGGTGCCCAGGGCCTGCGCCCACTGGGCATAGGGCTGGGCCACCAGGGGCAGGCCTGCCTCGGCCAAGGCCGCCAGGGGCCAGTCGGCATCGGCCAGCTGGGCGCGGGGCGCCACCTGCGGGGGCTGCAGGGCGCAGCGGCCCACCTGGGCAGCATGCTGCGGGCCGGTGGTCAGCTCGGACGAGAGGTCAAACGCCAGGTCGATCCGGTAGGGCTGCAGCATGGGCAGGCGCAGGGCCGTGAGGCCGGTGTCCGCCTCCAGGCTGGCGATGGTGCATTCCACCTGCGCGGCGCTGGGGCCGGTGACCACGAACCATAGGTTGTAGGCGTTTTCGCGTTCATAGTTGTGGTTGACGCCCGGGTGGGCCGACACCACGGCGGCCACGGCTTCCAGCCGCTCGGGCGGCACCGCCATGGCCGAGAGGATGGAGGCCCCGCCGCTGCCCGGCGCAAACACCGCCCCAATGCGGCTGAGCGCGCCTTCGCGCGCCAGCTGGCGGTAGGCCTGCAGCACCTGCTCGGTGGGTAAATCCAGCGCCGCGCCCACCACGGCAAAGGGCTCGTCGCACAGCGGAAAGCCGCGCTGCCACGCGTTGAGCAGCGACAGGCGCTGCGCGGGGCTGGGTTGGAAACCGGTGCTGCCCAGGGCAGGCGCAGCGGGGTCGGGCACGGCCTGCATGTCAGAACCCCATGCGCTGGGCACGCGAGGTAAAGAAGATGCCGCTGGGGGCGTCCACCGCCAGCGTGGCCAGGGTCTGGCGCGTGGCAGTGTCGATGACGCGCACCAGGTGGTCATCGCGGCAGCTGATCCACACCGCGTCGCCGCGGGGCGTGAATTCCATGTGCAGCACGGCCTTGCCGGGGCGCAGCGTGTCCACCACGCGCTGGCTGGGGGTGTCGATCACCTGCACCCGGTCGTAGTCGGGCACGGCAAAGTTCACCCACACCTGGCGGCCATCGGGCCGGGCCATCACGAACACGGGCTGGCCCGCCACGGGGATACGCCCCACCTCTTGCCAGGTGGTGGTGTCCACCACCAGCACCTCGTGGCGGCCAATGGCGGGCAGGTAGGCGTGGCGCCCGGCCACGGCCCAGCCGCGCAGGTGCGGCATCTTGTAAACCGGCAGCGGCTGCTGGCCCCGGCCGTAACCGGCCAGAATGCGCCTCACCTTGGGCTGGGGTTCCCACAGGTCCACCATGGCCAGGCCGTCTTCACCGAACAGGCCGGCGATGTAGTGGCGCCCGTCGGGCGTGACCAGCGCGTCGTACGGCTGGCGGCCAATGCCTTCCAGCGTGTGCACGCGGGGGCGGGTGGGGTCAGAGCAATCGGCGATGCAGATCGCATCGGCATCGAACAGGCTGTAGGCGAAGCGGCGCTGGGGCAGGTCTACCAAGCCGACGACGCGCGAGCGTTGCCCGTTGCCATAAGTGGCGGGCAGGTCGGCCAGCAGCTCCAGGGTTTTTGCGTCAAACACCTTTACGCCGCCAGGCACGTAGTTCTGGGCGGCCACCAGCGTGCCGTCGGCACTCACGGCCCCGCCAATCGAGTTGCCGGCCTGCATCACGCGGTGCACGATGCGTTCGCGCAGCAAGTCCACCTGCGTGAGGCCGCCATCGCGGCCAAACACGTAGGCGTAGCGGCCATCGCGCGAGAACACTACCGAGGCGTGCGACAGATCGCCCAGCCCGGTGATTTCGCCCAGCATTGAGCGGTCGCTGGTGTTCACCACCGTGACGGCGCCCCGCGCGCGCTGGATGACCACGCCCAGATCGCCCGTGCCGCGCAGGTTGTCTGGAGTTGCCTCAGCAGCGCGGCCATCGGCCAGGGCGGCGCAGCCACTGGCCCACAGGGGGGCCGAGGCCATCAGGGTCAGCAGCCCACGGCGTTGCAGGGGCTGGAAGGCGGGTGGGTTCATCGCGCAGGTCTCCGGGATTCTTCAGGAAAGCCCTCGGCCAGCTGCTGGGCCACCCAGTGGGCTTCTTCGAGGGTGAGCATGGCGCTCCAGCCCGGCATGGGGGTGCCGGGGCGGCCGCCGTAGATGGTCGAGGCCATGGACAGCAGGGGTTTGCCCTCCAGCGCCTGGGGGGTGATGGCGGGGCCCAGCCCACCGGTCAAGCGCATACCGTGGCACGAGCCGCAGTCTTGTCGAACCATGCGCACCAGGGCGCTTTGGCGCTCTGCACTGGGGGCGGGGACAGGGACGGGCGCTGGCGCAGGCTGCGCCAGGGCAGCGCCTGCGGCCGCCCAGCCCACCCACCCCAGCAGGCAGCAGCGCAGCAGCGCGGCGCGCCACGGGCCGGGCCGGAAAAAGCGGGGGATGTGTGTCATGTCGTCACCGTGGGAGCGTGGGGCGCGCAACACAGGTTGCGGCAACCGCCTTCAATAGACGCATCCTCTCGCGTGTTGGAAGCGCCGACCTTGAACTAAGTCAAGGTCGGGCCGGGCATTGCGTTTAAACATCGGGCCTGTTCCCACCACACAACGAGATCCACGATGAGCTTCCAGAACACCGCCCCGGGCGCTGCAGCGGCAGACCAGCCCGCAGGAGAAGGCCCCACTGCGCCCGTGGTTTCCCCCGTGGGTCATGTCACGCTGGTGGGCGCGGGCCCTGGCGACCCGGAGCTGCTCACCCGCAAAGCCTACCGGGCGCTGCAGACCGCCACGCTGGTGCTGTACGACCACCTGGTCGGCCCTGCCGTGCTGGACTGCATTGCGCCTGGCGCCGAGCGCATCTACGTGGGCAAGGAATCATCCCGTCACACCCTGCCGCAGGAGCAGATCATCGAGCTGATGGTGCGCCTGGCGCGCAGCGGCCGCAATGTGGTGCGCCTGAAGGGTGGCGACGGTTACATCTTTGGCCGAGGGGGCGAGGAAGTGCAGGCCCTGGCCGAGGCCGGCATTGGCTTTGACGTGGTGCCCGGCATCACCGCCGCGCAAGGTGCGGGCGCGTCGGTGGGCATTCCGCTCACGCACCGCGACCACGCCTGCACCCTGGTGTTTGCCACCGGCCACCTGCGCGAAGACCGCACCGTGGGGCTGGACTGGGAACTGCTGGCCCGCCCCCGCCAAACCGTGGTCATCTACATGGGCGTGGGCGCCCTGCCCGCCATCTGCAGCCAGCTCATCGCCCACGGCCTGCCCGCCGACACCCCCGCCGCCGTGGTGGAAAACGCCACCCTGCCCACCGAACGCTGCCTCACGGCCACCCTGGCCACCCTGCCCGACCTGGCCGTGGCCGAGAAGGTGCAGCCGCCTGCCCTCATCATGGTGGGCCAGGTGGTGCAACTGCACCCGCTGCTGGCGCGACCAGGCACCGTGCTGCAAACAGCGCCAACGGCCCAGGAAACCAAAGAGTTCGCCACCGCCTAACCGAAATGCTATCATTTCGATAGCTGCCAGCGCTTACCCAATAAGCGCCAGGTGCCAATTTCAGGCTCTTCTAGCGAATGCTAGTGTGGTGTCTCAAAAATAGATAGAACTATTTTG
>NZ_CAXIAK010000063.1:0-19966 GCF_964021665.1 uncultured Acidovorax sp. | reverse complement strand
AAGCTGGCGCAGGAATACCCACCGCGCCCTTGCTGCCACCGGCCGTCTTGACCCACTGAACGTATTCGGTGAACGACTTGGCCGGCGTGCCACCCGAGACGGCGAACGCATTCACGAACGTGGCAAAACCGCCCACCGACACAAAGTCGTGCACCGGGTCGTAACCAGGGTTCTTCACCACCTGGGGCAGGATGGAGATGGTGTGGTCGTGCGACAGGAACAGCGTGTGCCCGTCGGCCGGTGCGGCCTTGAGGGCCTGCGCCGCAATCTGCCCGCCTGCGCCGGGGCGGTTTTCCACCACCACGGGCATGTGCAGTTCGTCCTTGAGCTTTTCGGCCAGCAGGCGGGCTATGGCATCACTGCCGCCGCCGGGCGGAAAGCCCACCAGAATGCGCACCGGTTTGGCAGACTGGGCACTGGCCAGCCCCACGGTAAGGGCCGCGCCCAGCACGGCCGTGGTGCGCACGGCGCGGGCCAGCAGGCTGCGGCGCGAGGGTTGGGATGTCATGGCATGGCTCCTGTAGATGTGGCAATCAAGACGGCGAGGCACGCGGCCCTCAGGCCAGGCGCGCGCGGTGGCGAGCGAGTTGCGCACGCACCTGGGCGGGTGCGGTGCCGCCCAGCGTGTTGCGCGCGTTGAGCGAGCCGCGCAGGCTCAGGCATTCGTACACATCCTTCTCGATGGCGGGGTGGAAGCCTTGCAGCACAGTCAAGGGCAGCTCCGACAGGTCACACGCATGGGTGGTGGCGGCCTTGACGGCATGGGCCACGGTTTCGTGTGCATCGCGGAAGGGCAGGCCCTTCTTCACCAGGTAGTCGGCCAGGTCGGTGGCGGTGGCGTAGCCCTTGAGCGCGGCTTGCTCCATCGCAGGCGCGTTGACGGTGATGCCGCCTTCCTTCTTGCCGGTGGCGGGGTTCAGCTGGCCGCCCACCATTTCGGCAAAGATGCGCAGCGTGTCTTTGAGCGTGTCCACGGTGTCGAACAGCGGCTCCTTGTCTTCCTGGTTGTCCTTGTTGTAGGCCAGGGGCTGGCCCTTCATCAGGGTGATCAGGCCCATGAGGTGGCCCACCACGCGGCCGGTCTTGCCACGCGCCAGCTCGGGCACGTCGGGGTTCTTCTTCTGCGGCATGATCGACGAGCCGGTGGTGAAGCGGTCGGCAATCTTGATGAAGCCGAAGTTCTGGCTCATCCAGATGATGAGTTCTTCACTCAAGCGACTCACGTGCACCATGCACAGGCTGGCGGCGGAGGTGAACTCGATGGCGAAGTCGCGGTCGCTCACGGCGTCCAGGCTGTTCTGGCACACGCCCTCCATGCCCAAGGTTTTTGCCACGCGTTCGCGGTCCAGCGGGTAGGTGGTGCCAGCCAATGCTGCACTGCCCAGCGGCAGCACATTGGTGCGGCGGCGCACGTCGGCCATGCGCTCGGCATCGCGCTTGAACATTTCCACATAGGCCAGCATGTGGTGGCCAAAGCTCACGGGCTGCGCCACCTGCAGGTGGGTGAAGCCGGGCAGGATCACGTCCACGTTCTGCTCGGCCACATCGACCAGCGAGATCTGCAGTTCTTTGAGCAGGTCGCCAATCAGGTCAATCTCGCCGCGCAGCCACAGGCGCACGTCGGTGGCCACCTGGTCGTTGCGGCTGCGGCCGGTGTGCAGGCGCTTGCCAGCGTCGCCCACCAGCTGGGTCAGGCGGGCTTCGATATTCAGGTGCACATCTTCGAGGTCCAGCTTCCATTCAAACGCGCCAGATTCGATTTCCTGTGTGATCTGCGCCATGCCGCGCTGGATGGAAGCGTGGTCCTCCGCACTGATCACGCCTTGCGCGGCCAGCATCTCGGCGTGGGCCAGGCTGCCTGCAATGTCGGCCTGCCACAGGCGCTTGTCGAAGAACACGCTGGAGGTGTAGCGCTTGACCAGGTCGCTCATGGGCTCAGAGAACAACGCAGACCAGGCCTGGGCCTTGGTGTCAAGCTGGTTGTGGGATGGCGCAGACGCGGCGTTGTTGGCTTGGCTGGAGGACATGGGAGGGCAATAATTGGATGGTTCAGACACCCGGACAGCCCGGATGCCAATGCAAAACACCGAAATTTTATCGACCCTGCCCCCCGAGCGCGGACAAACACCGTCTTCTGCGCAGGCGCAGCCATGGTCCAAGGGCTCCAAAGCCCCTGCCGGGCGGGCACTGGTGTTCGATGCGTGCCACCTGGGGGTGGTGCTGCGCGCGGTGCTGTTTGTGGAGACGGTGGTGGGCGTGGGGGCCATGTTTGGGGCCGATACGCTTTACCAATGGCTGGCCACGGTGGCCCTGCTCACGGGCGGTGCCTTGCCCGCCACGCTGGTCTGGCTGGGCACGGCCTGCAGCCTCAAGACCGTGCTGCAGCGCCTGAGCACCGCCCAGCAATATGCAGCGGGCGTGGTGCTGGGGGCGCTGGCGGGTGCCTATGCCTGCGCCATGCTCAAGCTGGCCAATGTGGCGCCCCCCTCGCCCCCATGGCTCGCCAGCGCCGCCTGCGGGGCCCTGCTGTCAGCCATGCTGGTCACGGCGCTGGTGCTGCGCGCGCGTGGCCGCACCCCGGCGGCCACCACGGCACGCCTGACGGAACTGCAGTCGCGCATCCGCCCCCACTTTCTGTTCAACACCCTCAACAGCGCCATCGCCCTGGTGCGCGCCGAACCAGCCAAGGCAGAGTCTTTGCTGGAAGACCTGAGCGACCTCTTCCGGCACGCGCTGGTGGAGCAAGGCGAATCTGTGACGCTGGCCGAGGAAATCACGCTGGCACAGCGCTATCTGGCAATAGAAGAGGTGCGCTTTGGCCACCGCCTGCAGGTGCAGTGGAGCCTGGACCCGCGCACCGATGCCGCCCGCCTGCCGCCCCTGCTGCTGCAGCCGCTGGTGGAAAACGCCGTCAAGCACGGTGTGGAGCCCAGCCCGCGCGGCGGCAAGCTGAAGGTGATGACCGAGCTGCGCGGCAGCCGCGTGGTGGTGCGCATCACCAACACCCTGCCGCCCTCGCACATCAAGAACGATGCACCACGCGGCCATGGCATTGCGCTGGCCAATGTGCGTGCCCGGCTGGCACTGCTGCACGACGTGCAAGGCGAGTTCACGGCGGGGGTGCAAGACGGGCTCTACCAGGTGCGCATCACGCTGCCGGTGGAAGCCCCCATGCGCCGCGCACTGCAAGCCCAGCGGGCCGCCAAGGGGCGCCGCAAACCATCGACCACGCCACGCACAGCCTCACCTTCCACACCGCCGAAAGCGCCATGAACATCCTGATCGTTGACGACGAACCGCTGGCCCGCCAGCGCTTGCGCACCCTGCTGAGCGACTGCACCGACTGCCAGCGCACCACCGTGGGAGAAGCAGGCAACGCGGGCGAAGCGCTGGCGCTGCTGGGCCCCACCGGCGGGCGCGGCTTTGACGTGCTGCTGCTGGACATCCACATGCCCGGCCAGGACGGCCTGAGCCTGGCCCACGCCGTGCAGGCCCTGCCCCAGCCGCCTGCCGTGGTGTTCGTCACTGCCTATGCCGACCATGCGGTGAGCGCGTTTGAACTGGACGCTGTGGACTACCTCACCAAGCCCGTGCGGCGCGAACGCCTGCAGCAGGCGCTGGCCAAGATGCAGCGCCTGCTGCGCCCCAGCACACCTGCCCCCATCTCCACCCTGCCCGAAGGCGAGACGCTGCTCATCCAGGACCGGGGCCGCACCGAGCGCATTGCGCTGCACGAGGTGCTGTATTTCAAGGCCGAGCAGAAGTACGTGACGGTGCGCACTGCCACCCGCAGCTTCATCATGGATGGTGCATTGAGCGACCTGGAGTCGCGCTATGGCGAGCGCTTCCTGCGCATCCACCGCAACGCCCTGGTGGCGCGCCGCGCGCTGCGGGCGCTGGAAAAGCACCACGACCCCGACGAGGGCGAAGGCTGGGCCGTGCGCTTGCAGGGCTCTACCGAAGTGCTGTCGGTCTCGCGCAGGCAAGTGGCTGCAGTGCGCGAAGAACTGGCGCGCTGACCACCCCGGTCAGATCAAGCGGTACACCACCGGCACGGGACACAATCGCGCGCCATGTCCAGTCGTCGAACCCTCTCCCTCCTGCGCCTTTGGGTGCTGGCGTGGTTCGTCGCCTCCATTGGGGTGTCGGTGGCATCGCCGCTCATCCACCCACAGTCCATCGAAGTGATCTGCTCTGGTGCCGGGGCCATCAAGTGGATGGTGCAGACCGAAGACGGCGCGGTAGAGATGGGCTCTACCAACATGGACTGCCCCTTGTGCGCCCCCGCTACCGGCGCGCCTCCGGCCCCTGCGGCCTGGGCACCTCCTCCCCCGCACCCGCTGGCCCATGCCGTGCAGCCCGTGCAGGCGGCCCGCATTGCGGCCGCCACGGCTGCTCCGCTGCCTGCGCGCGGCCCACCGCACTCACTCTGACCCGTTCCTGATCCGCTCGCACCCGGTGCCTTCATGCCCTGGGGCTGGCGGTGCCTGTTCGTATACGCGGCAGGATGCGCCCGACAAAGGCTTGCCTGGCGCTGGCCTGCTGCTTTCAGAGTGATGTTTCATGCCATTCCCAGCTTTGGGCCGCACTGCGGCCGTGGGCGCCGCCGTGCGCCGTTCCGTCTTTTCGTCCATTGGCCGCGCGCAGGGCCTGCCGCCATTCGCACTGCACACCCTGGTGGCCAGCGTGGCTGCTGCACTGGCATTCATGCCGCTGGGCACATCAGCCCAGGAGAAGGCCACCACCACACCCCAAACCGCCACCCTGCCGGTGGTGGAGGTGACCGAGGGCTCTGCCACCCCCAACGGCAAGCTCTCCCTGGACACCCCCGTGGAAACCGGCAGCCGCCTGGGCCTGACAGCGCGCGAGACACCCGCATCGGTCACCGTGGTGGACCGCGCCACCATCGAAGCGCGCGGCGCCCAGGACACCCAGGAAATCTTGCGGGCCGTGCCCGGCGTGACCGCGCACGATGCGCCGGGCAGCGTGGGCGTGAGCTACCGTGGTTTTGGCAGCGGCTCGCTGGGCCAGTTGTTCAACGGCATCACGGTGCAGTACAGCATTGCGGCGCGGCCCGTGGATAGCTGGATCTACGACCGGGTGGAGGCCATTGGCGGGCCGTCGAGCTTCCTGTTCGGCTCGGGCGCCGTGGGCGGGTCCATCAACTACATCACCAAAACGCCCGAGCGCACCGACTTCACCGAAGCGCAGGTGCGTGCTGGCTCGCACCGGCTGCGCGAAGTGTCCATCGGCATCAACCGCCGCCTGGGCTCTGCGGCCACAGCCGCGGGCGGTGGAACCGCACACTACGCACGACTGGATCTGAACCACCGTGACGGCGGCAGCTGGACGGAAGGCACCGAGCGCCGCGCCACGCAGCTGGCGGCATCACTGCTGTCTGACCTGGGCAGCGGCTGGAGCCACCTGCTGGCCTACGAATACCAGAACAAAAACGTGCACCGCCCTTACTGGGGCACCCCCGTGCTGCAACCGGCCGTGGGGGAGTTGCGCATTGATCCAGGCACCCGTGACAAGAACTACAACAGCGCCGACGGGCTGTACGCACAGCGCGTGCAGTGGCTGCGCTCTGTGTCGCAATGGAGGGTGTCAGACGCACTGCAGCTACGCAACACCCTGTACGCCTACGATGCGCTACGCGACTACCGCAACGTCGAAACCTACGCCTTCAATGCCACCAACACGGCGGTGGCCCGCTCGGGCGTGCTGCTGCAACGGCATGACCACGAGGTGATTGGCAACCGCCTGGAAGCCAACTACCAAGGCACCCTGGCCGGGCGGCGCAGCGACTGGTCTGCCGGGCTGGACTTCAGCGTGAACCGGCAAACACGCTTCCCCAACAGCCTGTCCACCACCGTGAGCACGGTGGACCCCTACAACTTCACCACCGAGTATTTCTTCAATATCCCGGGCATGAAGCCCGGCTTCCAGCATGACCGCGACAACAAGGTCACGACCACCGCCGTGTACCTGGAAAACCGAACCGCCCTGGCACCCGCACTGCAGCTGATAACCGCGCTGCGGCACGAGCGCATTGCGCTGGACCTCACCAATCGCCGCGCCATCACGGCCACCAGCCCCGCCCACATGGCCCGCAGCTACGAGCCCACCACCGGACGCATGGGCCTGGTGTGGGACGTGGCGCCTGGCATGAACCTGTACGCGCAGTACGCCACCGCGGCCGATCCGCCAGCAGGTGTTCTGAGCACTGCCACCTTTGCCAACGTGCGCGACAACACCGAGCTGACCACAGGCCGCTCGTACGAAGTAGGCAGCAAGCTGGACTTCTGGGGCGGCAAAGGCACGGCCACCGTGGCGGCCTTCCACATCACGCGCAAGAACATCGCCACCCAAGACCCCAACAACAGCAGCCAGACACTGCTGGTGGGCGAGCAATCGTCCAAAGGCGTGGAACTGGCCGCAGGGCTGCGCCCCCATGCACGCTGGCAGCTGCAAGGCAACCTGGTGCGCACGCAGGCGCGTTATGAGAACTTTGTGCAAGGCGGCGTTTCGCTGGCTGGCAAAACGCCCACCAACACACCTCAGACGGTGGCCAACCTGTGGGTGAGCTATGCCCTGACGCCGACATGGACAGCCAGCGCGGGCGTGCGCCATGTGGGCAAGGTGTATGCCAATGCCGCCAACACGCAACACTGGCCCGCCTACACGCTGCTGGACCTGGGCGTAGCCTGGAGGCTGCAGCCCGCCACCACACTGACGGCCCGCCTGCGCAATGCCACAGACCGGATCTACGCCGCCAATGTGGGCAGCGGCCAAGTCTACCTGGGCGCCCCACGCACGCTGGACGTGACACTCCACACCGCGTTCTAAAAAGGCAGAGCACCCCATGCGGCACGCCAAACGCTGGCTTTACCTGGTTCACCGTTGGCTGGGGGTGCTGCTGTGCAGCGTCTTCGCCCTCTGGTTCATCTCTGGCATCGTCATGATGTACGTGGGCTACCCCAAGCTCACACCGGCCGAGCGGCTGGAGCACCTGCCTCCGCTGCGCGGGGTGCCCGTTGCACTGGAGCCTGCCCAGACCCTGCAAGCGGCAGGCTTGCAGGGCCCGCTGCAAGAGCTGCGGCTGGCGCTGGCCAGTGGTGGCCGCCCCGTGTATGTGGCCACCCCGGCCACCGACCTGGAGCCCGGCAGCAGGGCCGCAAGGCGATCCAAGCCAGCGCCAGTGGTCATCGATGCCACCACGGGCGAGCTGATCCGCAACGTATCAGCCGCCCACGCGCTGGCATCGGCCCAAACCTTCGCCTCGTCGCGTGACAGCGCCTTGGCAGCAGACGCCTACCCCCAGCACCTGGGCATGGTGAGCGAAGACGCGTTCACCCATTCCAGGGCGCTGGACATGCACCGACCCTTGCACACCGTGGCCCTGGGTGATGCAGAGGACACCGTGGTGTATGTCTCCAGCGCCACGGGCGAGGTGGTGCGCGACGCCACCCGCACGGAACGCCTGTGGAACTACGCAGGCGCATGGATCCACTGGCTCTACCCTTTCCGGGGCAATGTGTTCGACCGGTACTGGACGGACATCGTGAACTGGCTGTCCATCGCCGGCATCGTGCTGGCGCTCACGGGCACCGTGGTGGGCGTGCTGCGCTGGCGCTTCACGGGGGCACGCTACAAAAGCGGTTCACGCTCGCCCTACCCCAGCGGCATGATGAAGTGGCACCACACCACGGGACTGCTGTTCGCAGCGGTCACCACCACCTGGGTGTTCAGCGGGCTGATGTCGATGAACCCCTGGAAGCTGTTTGACAGCGGTGCACCGCCCCTGCGCACCGCTGCCATGCACGGCGGCCCCCTGCAACTGGCCAGTGGCCCTCCCCTGGCCAGCGTGCAGGCCTTGCTGGCACAGGCTACGCCCAACGTGCGCGAGCTGCGCTGGGTGCGCGCGGCGGGCCACACCGTGGTGCAGGCCTGGAGCCCCAGCGGCGTGGCCACGCTGCTGGACGCAACCACCGCCGCGCACCATGCCATCGCCCCGCGGGAGCTGACCGCCGCAGCCGCACGCCTGGTGGACGCGCCCGTACAGGAAGTGCAAACGCTGAACGCGTACGACCTGCACTATTACGACCGGGCCCCGCACACCATGGGCGGTGGCGCCGACAAGCCCTTGCCCGTGTGGCGGGTGGTGTTTGCCGACCCGCATGCCACCTGGGTGCACATCGACCCACGCACGGGCACCGTGCTGGGCCGCACCGACACCCACCGCCGCACCAGCCGCTGGCTGTTTTCCATGCTGCACAGTTGGGACTGGCTGCCCCTGCTGGAGCGCCGCCCGCTGTGGGACGTGGTGCTGATCGTGCTGAGCCTGGGTGGCACGGCCCTGAGCGTGACAGGGGTGGTGGTGGGCTGGCGGCGCTTGCGGGTCAAGGCGCGGTCAGGAGCGAAAGCGGCACACCCACGCACCGCGCGGGCAGCTGCAGCGAGCGCAACTACCGGCAGGGCCAGCCCGCAAGCTGGCAATGTCTGACGGCTCCGAGTGCATGAGCAGACTGCGAGGCGGCAACGACGCCGCGCCGCAGGCTCATACGGTTTTGCATTCCCTCAGATCACCGGACAGGAAATGGCAGACCGTGCTGTATCACGGGAAGGCGAACCAACGACGTGATTCATTGCAAGGCACAGCCGTCTCAGTGGCGGCTGCGCAAGGTGCGGCTGAGCAGAATCACCGGCACCAGGCCCACCGCCACCAGCGCCAGCGACGGCAAGGCAGCTTCGCCCAGGCGCTCGTCGCGGGCCAGCTGGTAGGCCACCACGGCCAGGGTGTCGCTGTTGAAAGGGCGCAGCACCATGGTGGCGGGCAGCTCCTTCATCACGTCCACAAACACCAGCAGCGCGGCGGCAGCGGTAGAGCGACGCAGCAGCGGCCAATGTACCCGCGCCATGAGCCCCAGGCTTCCCATGCCCAGCATGCGGGCGGAATCATCCAGGCTGGCTGGAATGCGCGCATAGCCGCTTTGCACCGACTGCAGGGCCACCGCACAAAAGCGCACCAGGTACGCCCACACAATGCCCACTGCCGTGGCCGTCACCAGCGCGCCAATGCCCCACTGCGGCACGGCGGCCTGCAGCCAGCCCACGGGCAGCAGCAGCCCCACCACAATCACAGCCCCCGGCACCGCATAGCCCAGGCTGGCCAGTTGCACCACGCCGCGCGTCACGCCATCGGGGCGACGGCGCACGGCAAAGGCCAGCGTCAACGCCACGGCCACAGCCAGGGCAGAAGTGATGCCGCCCAGCCGCACACTGTGCCAGGCCCATTCCACAAAACGGCCCCAGGGCAGCACCGACCAGTCGGCCGCCAGCGGCCGCAGCATGAAAGCAATCGGTGCCACAAAACCCATCAGCACCGGCAGGCCGCACACCAGCCATGCCGCCACGCGCAAGCCACCGCGCAGCACCAGCGGTTGCGCCTCTGACGAGCCCGCACGCCCCACCCCACCGGCGGCAAAGCGCATGCGCTTTTGGGCGCGGTGCTCCAGGTGCAACAGGGCCAGCACCACCACCAGCAGCATGGTGGCCAGCTGGGCCGCCGCCAGGCGGTTGTCCATGGACAACCAGGCTTTGTAGATGCCGGTGGTGAAGGTCTGAATGCCAAAGTAGCTGGCCACGCCGAAGTCGGCCAGGGTCTCCATCAGCACCAGCGCCACGCCTGCAGCCACGGCCGGGCGGGCCAGGGGCAAGGCCACCGCCCGGATGCGGCGCGGCAGCGGGGCACCCAGCAACCGCGCTGCCTCCATGAGTTGCGCCGCACGCTCACCCAGGGCCGTGCGGGCCAGCAGGTACACATAGGGGTACAGCGAGAAGATGAACACACACACCGCACCACCCAGGCTGCGCACTTCAGGCAGCAGGCGGCCTTCCAGGCCAAACATGTTGCGCAAGCCCACCTGAAGGGGGCCGCTGAACTGCAAAAAGTCGGTGTACGCATAGGCCGTGACATACGCGGGCATGGCCAGCGGCAGCAGCAACAGCCATTCAAACGTGCGCCGCCCCGGAAAATCAAACAGCGTAACCGCCGCCGCAGCAGCGGTGCCCACCAGGGCCGCGCCCAAGGCCACCATCACACTCAGCCACAGGGTGGTACCCACATAGCCCGGCAGCACCGTGGCCGCCATCTCGCGCAAGATGCTGCCCGCCTGGGCGTCTCCCTGCCCCCAGGGGAGCCAGGACGCCAGCACCGCCAATACCGGCAAGGCAAGCACGCCCGCCAACAAAATCAGGGCCAGGGAACGGAGAGCAAAGGGGCTGCGGCGCAAGACGGGCAATCTATGGAGGCGGATGGAACACAGCGCCAGGGGGCCACCCGCCAGGGCGGCACGGCCCTTGCGCGCCGCGGCGGCTGGGATGCAAATGCGAATTTTAAGCATTCGCCACCTAGAATGGCGGGATGTTCCTAGAGGTCTCCCAACTCGATGTGCGCTACGCCGGCCGCGCACAAGCCGCCGTTCATGGTGTTTCGCTGGGCTTGCATGCGGGCGACATCGGCGTGCTCATTGGCCCTTCTGGCTGCGGCAAGACCACTTTGCTGCGTGCCGTAGCGGGGCTGGAGCCTGTTTCCAGCGGTGAAATCCGCCTGACCAAAAGCGTGGTGAGCAGTGCCACGCTGAGCGTGCCGCCCGAGCAGCGCCGCATTGGCATGGTGTTTCAGGACTACGCGCTGTTCCCGCACCTGTCCGTGGGCCGCAATGTGGCCTTCGGCATCCACCAGCTGCCGCGCGCCGAACAAGCTGCCCGCGTGGCCGAGGTGCTGCAACTGGTGGGCCTGGAAGGCAGCGAAAACCGCTACCCCCACGAACTCTCGGGCGGCCAGCAGCAGCGCGTGGCCCTGGCCCGTGCCCTGGCGCCGCGCCCGCAGCTCATGCTGCTGGACGAGCCCTTTTCCAACCTGGACGTAGACCTGCGCGAACGGCTGGCGCACGAGGTGCGCGGCATCCTGAAAGCCGCAGGGGCCACCGCCTTGTTTGTGACGCACGACCAGTTCGAGGCCTTTGCCATTGGCGATGTGATCGGCGTGATGCACGAGGGCCACCTGCACCAGTGGGACGACGCGTACACCCTGTACCACCGCCCGGCCACGCGCTTTGTGGCCGACTTCATCGGCCATGGCGTGTTTGCCCCGGCCACGCTGGTGCAGCGCGGCACCAACGTGGTGGCCCAAACCCCCCTGGGTGACCTGACCGATCTGGCCGAGTGTCCACTGCCCAGCAGCTACCCCGGCGGCGAATGCGATGTGCTGCTGCGCGCCGACGACATCGTGCACGACGACCACGCACCGGTGCAGGCGCAGATCGTGCGCAAGGCGTTTCGCGGGTCAGAATTTCTGTACACCCTGCGGCTGCGCAGCGGCCTGCAGGTCATGGCCCACGTGCCCAGCCACCACGACCATGCCGTGGGCGAGTGGATTGGCATTCGCGCCCAGGTGGACCATGTGGTGACCTTTGCACGCGGCGCATGAGGCCACCGGACAATTTGCGTCAAATCAGCCTCTAGCGCCCGCTGAAAAAGCGGCGGCAGCTATATTTTTCATAGCAATTTGACAAGGTTGCAGCCGGTGGCGATAGTCCAGCCGCAATGCAAACAAATTGTCACACTTTGCAGGCCCAATGGCGTTGGGTGATATTGCCCAATGCCACCGCCTGCGCGCAGGTGCCAGTGCAGCCCCGTCAGTGAGGGGCCCGGCGAACGCAGGTGGGTTCCACCGACTTGCCATGATCGCTACCGCTCCTGCACCCCGCACCACCAACATCCTTGGTCGCCGCCTGCTGGCCACTTTCGTGACCGTACTTTTGCTCACGCTGGCCGGCTCTGCCATTGGAGTATGGTCCTTGCGTAGCGTGGACGCAGCCACCCGCCAGGCCATTGAAAACAACGTGGCCACCGAACGCCTGGTGGCCGATGCGTACCGGCTGCAAGCCATCAACACCGAACGCTACAAGGCGATGGCCTTGAGTTCCGAGCCTGAAGTGGGCGAGATTCTGTCGGCCGACATTGAACGCACCCAAACCCACTACCGCGAGCTGATGGAGCAGCTGGCCACGCGCCTGCAAACGCCTGCGGAGCAAGCCCTGCTCACCGGTACACACGACAAGGCGCAAGACTTTCAGGCCGCCGTCAAAGAACTGGTGACGGCGCGGGACTTTGGCCTGACCGAACGCATCCGCAAGGTGTTCACGGAACGCTTTGAGCCCAGTGCAGCCGCCCTGCTCGGGTCTTTGCAGCAGCTGGCGCAATCGCAGCGCGATGCAATTGACGCAGCGGGTGCCCAGATTGCACAAAGCAGCCAACGCGCCCAGGTGGCGCTGACCCTGTTTTGCGCCACAGCCCTGCTGCTGGGCAGCGTGCTGACCTGGTGGCTGGTGCGCAGCATTTCGCGCCCCATCGGCACGGCCAACGCCACGGCCCAGCGCGTGTCCAGCCTGGACCTGCGCGAGAACATCGAAGGGCACAACCGGGATGAGGCAGGCCAGTTGCTGCTGTCGCTGAACACCATGCAGGAAGCCCTGCGCACCTTGGTGATGCAGGTGCGCCAGTCCGCCCAGAGCGTGCGCCTGGCAGCCCACGAGATTGCGCAGGGCAATACCGACCTGTCCGAGCGCACGGAAGGCACGGCGTCCAGCCTGCAGCAAACGGCCGCTGCGCTGGAGCAGGTGACGCAACGCCTGCACCAATCCAGCGAAACAGCAGCCCGGGCCGAGCACATGGCCAACCACGCATCGGCAGTGGCCACCGAGGGCGGCAACGCGATGGCCCAGGTGGTGCGCACCATGCAGAACATCCAGCAGTCGTCCCGCAAGGTAGAGGAAGTGACCGGGGTGATCGACAGCATTGCCTTCCAGACCAACATCCTGGCGCTGAACGCCGCTGTGGAAGCCGCCCGCGCGGGCGAGCAAGGCCGGGGCTTTGCCGTGGTGGCGGCCGAAGTGCGCCAGCTGGCCATGCGCGCGGGCGAAGCCGCCCGCGAGATCAAGGGGCTGATCGCCACCTCGGCCCAGAACGTGGAGACCGGGACCGCCCTGGTCAATGGCGCGGGCCACACCATGGGCCAGATCGTGGAGTCGATTCGCAACGTCGCCAGCATGATCAGCGACATCAGCACCACCACGCTCTCGCAGACCCGCGACATCAACGACATCAACACGGCCGTGGCGCGCCTGGACCAGATGACGCAGCAAAACTCGGCCCTGGTGGAAGAGTCTGCCGCCGCCTCAGAGGGCCTGCGCCACCAGGCCAACGAGCTCACGCACCTGATCAGCCAGTTTGTGTTGCCCCCACAGCACGAGGCGCTGCCGGTGCCGGGCCCTGTCCGCATGCCAGCACTGCCAAGCGCCTGAAGAGCTGAGGCGGTGAGCCAGGAGCTATCGCCGCGCCTGATTTGCCAAGCCCACCACGGCGGAGCAGCAGCAGCGGCGTTGCTCAGCCCTGCTGCTGGCGCAATTGGTCCACCACAGCCTGCAGGTGGATGGCCCATTCGCGGCGGTCACGGCCCTGGGAGGTTTCGGGCTCTCCGTACGTCACCACCGCCTCAATGGCCGGGGCGCTCAGGGTGCGCCAGATGGAGCCCAGCAGGGTCTCGTCACCGATGTAGCTGGGCGCAAAGCTGGTGGCACCAGTGGCCTTGTCAACAAACCGCAGCCCCACGGGTACGACCGGCGCATCGGCCGCCACAGCGGCTTGCAGTAGGTTGGCATGGAAGGGCAACATGGCTCGGCCATCGCCCGTGGTGCCCTCCGGAAACACCGCCAGCACCTCGTTGCGCTGCAGGGCTTCTTGCATGGTGCGCACCATGCGCATGGCGTCGCGGCGCGAGGTGCGTTCGATGTACAGCGTGCCGCCAGCAGTGGCCAGCGTGCCAATCAAGGGCCAGCCCTGCACGTCTGACTTTGAGATGAAGCAGCAATGCCGCGCCGCGTGCATCACCGGAATATCGAGCCACGAAATGTGGTTGGCCACCAGCATGACCGGGCCACGCACCGGCGGCGTGCCCTGCACCCGCAACGAGATACCGGCACACGCGAGCAACTGCTGCGACCACGCCTGCACGCGGATGTATTGCTGCTCTTGCGACATGCGCGGAAAACGCAGCGTGACCACCCACAGGCCATGCAGCACATGGCCCAGCAGGCGCGCACAGCGCCAGAGCGCCCGTGGCAGCTTCACAGGCCCCCCGGCACGCTGTGCAAATCAGCGAGAGAACCCCGTGCGAGCGGCCTGGAAGCCTTCAAGCGCATTCAGGCCCGCTCAAACGCCACATGCCCACCCACCAGGGTGGCGCGCACGCAGCCGGGCAGTTCGTAGCCCGAAAACGGTGTGTGCTTGCCCTGGCTGCGCAGGGCGTCGGCCTGCACCGTCCAGGCGGCCTGGGGGTCGAACACGCACAGGTCGGCCACGCCGCCTTCGACCAACTGGCCCACGCTGGCTTGCAGCGTACCCAGGGCCGTGCCCAGCACGCGGGCGGGCTCGGCGGTGATGGCGGCCAGGGCGCGCTGCAGCGGCACGCCCTGGTCTTGCGACCACTTGAGCGCCAACGACAGCAGCAGCTCCAGCCCGGTGGCACCGGGCTCAGCTTCTGCAAAGGGCAGGGTCTTGGCGTCTTCGTCCACGGGGTTGTGGTCTGACACCAGCACGTCGATGGTGCCATCAGCCAGCGCGGCGCTGAGCGCATCGCGGTCGCGCTGCTGGCGCAGCGGGGGCGACAGGCGGGCGCGGCTGTCGAAGAAGCCGATGTCCACATCGGTGAGGTGCAGCGAGTTGATGCTCACGTCGGCCGTCACCTTGAGGCCATCGGCCTTGGCGCGGCGCACCAGTTCCACGCCCGCAGCGCTGCTGATACGGCACAGGTGCACGCGGGTGCCCGTGGTTTTGAGCAGTTCAAAAATGGTATGCAGCGCAATGGTCTCGGCCGCCACGGGCACGCCCGACAGGCCCAAACGCGTGGCCAGCGGGCCGCTGGCGGCCACGCCCTTGCCCAGGTGCATCTCTTGCGGGCGCAGCCACACGGTGTAGCCATAGGTGGCGGCGTACTGCAAGGCGCGCTGCAGCACCTGGGTGCTGGCCAGCGGCACCTCGGCCTGGCCAAAGCCCACGCAGCCGGACTCGGTCAGCTCGGCCATCTCGGTCAGCACCTCGCCGGCCAAACCGCGTGTCAAAGCGCCCAGCGGGAACAGGCGCGACTGGTGCAGCTTCTCGGCGCGGAACTTGAGCATCTCCACGAGCCCCGGCTCGTCGAGCACGGGGTCGGTATCGGGCGGGCAGACCAGGCTGGTCACGCCACCGGCCACGGCGGCGGCCATTTCGGATTCGAGCATGCCTTCGTGCTCGTGGCCGGGCTCACGCAGGCGCGCCGCCAGGTCCACCAGGCCGGGCAAGACGATGCAGCCCGAGGCATCAATGGTGCGAGTGGGGGCAAAGTCTGCCGGGGCGCGCCCCAGGCCCACAATGCGCCCGGCCGCCACGGCCACGTCGCAGATCTGGTCAAGGCCCGAAGCGGGGTCGATCACACGGCCGTTCTGGATCAGGATTTTCATGATTTCAAGCCAAATTGGCCACTAACGCTTACCGGATAAGCGCAAGCAGCTATTAAATACATAGCATCTACATCGCTCAACATTGTGCCCGCCTATTTGCACCACAGCCGACCAAATGCCAGTGCCACCGTGGAACCGGCTTCGCCGGGCCAGGGGTGGCGTCCCCCTTGGGGGATGACGCGAAGCGGCACAGGGGGCATTGCGTTGCGGGGGTTAGGCTTCATTTCCAGCAACGATGGACATGACCGCCATGCGCACCGCGATGCCGAAAGTCACCTGCGGCAAGATCACGCTTTGCTTGCCATCGACCACAGCGGAGTCGATCTCCACGCCCCGGTTGATAGGGCCGGGGTGCATCACGATGGCATCGGGCTTGGCCAGCTGCAGCTTTTCCTGCGTGAGGCCAAAGCTCTTGAAGTATTCCTGGCTGGACGGCAACAGAGCCCCGCTCATGCGCTCGTTCTGCAGGCGCAGCATGATGACCACGTCGGCGTCCTTGATGCCCTCTTCCAGCGTGTGGCACACGCGCACGCCCATCTGCGCCATGTCGCCCGGCACCAGCGTGCGTGGGCCCACCACACGCACTTCGGCCGCGCCGAGGGTGGTGAGGGCATGGATGTCCGAGCGCGCCACGCGGGAGTGCAGCACGTCGCCCACGATGGCCACGGTGAGGTTGCTGAAATCCTTCTTGTAGTGGCGGATGGTGTACATATCCAGCAGCCCCTGCGTGGGGTGGGCATGGCGGCCATCGCCCGCGTTGATCACGTGCACATGGGGAGCCACGTGCTGCGCAATCAGGTACGGAGCCCCCGATTCGCTGTGACGCACCACGAACAGGTCAGCCGCCATGGCGCTCAGGTTGGCGATGGTGTCGAGCAGCGACTCGCCTTTGCTGGCCGAACTGCGCGCGATGTCGAGGTTGATCACGTCGGCAGACAGGCGCTTGGCCGCGATCTCGAAGGTGGTGCGCGTGCGCGTGCTGTTCTCGAAGAACAGGTTGAACACGCTTTTGCCGCGCAGCAGCGGCACCTTCTTCACTTCGCGGTCGTTCACGCTCACGAAGTTGGCGGCCGTGTCGAGAATGTGCGTGACGATGTCACGCGGCAGGCCTTCGATGGAGAGCAGGTGGATCAGCTCGCCGTTCTTATTGAGTTGGGGGTTGCGCTTGTGCAGCACGGTCAGGCCTCCTGGACTTGGAACTGGAAAGTGCCCTGCTCATTGCGCGCGAGGGCCAGCGACTGGCTGCCCGGCAGCGCCACACGGGCAGCAGCAAAGTCGGCCTGCACGGGCAATTCGCGCCCGCCCCGGTCCACCAAGACGGCCAGGCGAACGCTGGCGGGACGACCGTAGTCAAACAGCTCGTTGAGCACGGCGCGGATGGTGCGGCCGGTGTAGAGCACGTCGTCGAGCACCAGCACATCGGCGCCGTTCACATCAAAGGGCAGCGCCGTTTGCGCCCCGGCGGCCAGCCCGCGCCGGGCAAAGTCGTCGCGGTGCATGACCGATGACAGCACGCCGGGAGCGCCTTCCAGGCCCAGGTCTTTTTGCAGGCGTTCGGCCAGCCAGGCACCGCCCGAGGCGATGCCCGCCAGGCGCGTGGTGGGGGTCAACATGCTGCGCACGCCGCGCAGCAGCTCGCGGTACAGGGCCTCGGCGTCGAGCACGAGGCTGCCGGCTTGGCCGACAGGAGAAGTCGTCATGGGAGGTTCCTCAAAAACTGTTCCAGGATGATGCAGGCCGAGGCGGCGTCGGCATCCTTGGCGCCACTGGCAAAACCGGATCCGCCGCGCGACCGCTCGGCATGGGCTTCGGTGGTGCTGTAGCGCTCGTCCACCTCAAACACCTGCAGACCAAAGCGCCCGCGCAATTGGCGGCCAAATTTCAGGGCACGCTGCGTGTTCTCGTGGCTGGCGCCATCGGGGTGGTAGGGCACGCCGATGACCAGCGCGTCGGGCTGCCATTCCTTGATGCGCTGGGCCACCTGGGCGAAGCGGGCGTCACCCTCGGCCTTGATGGTGGCCTGCGGGCTGGCCGTGCGCAGCATGCGGTTGCCCGAGGCCACCCCCGTGCGCTTGAGGCCAAAATCAAAAGCAAGAAAAGTCTGAAACTGCGCGGGAACGGCGGGCTGGACGGAAGCGGTAGGCTGAGCGGGAAGCCCGGTCATGCGTGCCCCGCCTCAGGAGAGATCATCCAGGCCTGCAAGCCGAGCAAGCCCAGCGCACGGTCGTAGCGCTCGGGCACGGGCGTGTCGAAAATCACGGACATGTCGGCGCCCACGGTGAGCCAGGCGTTTTCGGCCAGCTCAGACTCCAGCTGGCCCTCGCCCCACGATGAATATCCCAGCGTGACCAGCACCCGACGAGGCCCGGCGCCCGTGGAAAGGGCTTCCAGCACGTCCTTGGAGGTAGTCATGGCCAGGCCACCAGGAATCGCCATGCTCGAGGCATAGGCGGATTCGTCGGCTTTTTCGGTGCCTGCGAGCAGGGGCTCATGCAGCACAAAACCGCGTTCGGTTTGCACCGGACCACCCTGAAACACAGGTTCCTGGGTCAGATCCTCGCGGCGCAAAGACAAATCGACCTTGTCGAACAGCCCTTTGAGAGTGATATCGGAGGGCTTGTTGATGATGAGACCCAGAGCACCGCGTTCGCTGTGCTCGCACAGGTACACCACACTGCGCGCGAAAGACTCATCTTCAAGACCGGGCATGGCGATCAAAAAATGATGCGTCAGGTTGATGGGCGCAGAATCGGAAGACATTGTCCAATTTTAACGGTGAACATGGAGCCCTCTTACGCCACCGGCCTTGTCTGGTTCCGGCGCGACCTGCGCGCACTGGACCATGCCGCCCTGTACCACGCACTGACCCAATGCCAGCAAGTGCATTGCGTTTTTGTCTTCGACACCGACATCCTCGCCCCGCTGCCCCGGGCCGACCGGCGCGTGGAGTTCATCCGCGAATCGCTGGTAGAGCTGGATACTCATCTGCGTGAGTTGAGTGGCCACGCGCAGGGAGGCCTCATCGTGCTGCACGCGGCAGCCGTCGATGCCGTGCCCCAGCTGGCCCAGGCGCTGGGTGCGAATGCCGTCTTCACCAACCATGATGACGAGCCCCAGGCCTTGCAACGCGACAACGCTGTGCGCACCCAGCTGGCGCGAAACGGTGTGGCGATGCACACCTACAAAGACCATACGGTGCTGGAGCGGGACGAGGTGCTTACCCAATCGGGCACGCCCTACAGCGTGTTTACGCCGTACAAAAATGCATGGCTGCGCAAAATCAATGCCTTCTTCCTGAAAAGCTACCCGGTAGAGCGCCACGCACACCGACTGGCGCCGCGGCCGCCAGAACACACGCGCCCCGTGCCCACGCTGGGTGCGATCGGCTTTGAACAAAGCACTCTGGGTCATCTGAAATTGCCCACGGGAAGCCGGGGTGCGCAGCAGTTGTTTGATGACTTCCTGCAGCGCATTGAGCGTTACGAAGAAACGCGCAACTTTCCGGCCGTGAAAGGGCCGAGCTACCTCAGCGTGCACCTGCGCTTTGGCACCATCTCGCCCCGGCTGCTGGCGCGCACCGCGCACGCCCTGGCACAGCAGGGCAACCCAGGCGCTGCCACTTGGCTGAATGAACTGATCTGGCGCGACTTCTACTTCCAGATTCTCTACCACCACCCCCATGTGGCAGAGCGCAGCTTCAAACCCGCTTATGACTCCATCGCATGGGAGCAGGGCGACGCGGCACAAGCGCTGTTCAAGGCCTGGTGCGACGGGCAAACAGGCTATCCCCTGGTCGATGCTGCCATGGCACAGCTCAACCAGACGGGCTACATGCACAACCGCTTGCGCATGGTGGTGGCCAGCTTTCTGGTGAAAGACCTGGGCATTGATTGGCGCTGGGGCGAGCAGTATTTTGCGCAGCAGCTCAATGACTTTGACCTTGCCGCCAACAACGGTGGCTGGCAATGGGCCAGCTCCAGCGGCTGCGACGCGCAGCCCTATTTCCGCATCTTCAACCCGGTCAGCCAAAGCGAGAAGTTTGACCCGAAGGGCAAGTTCATACGCCGCTACCTGCCGCAGCTCGCTGGGCTGAGCAAAGCCGCGCTGCACGCCCCTTGGGCGGCCAGGCCGCTGGAATTGCAGGCAGCAGGTGTTACCTTGGGCCACACCTACCCTCTTCCCATCGGGCAACACGATGAGGCACGCCAAACAACGCTGGAGCGCTACGCGGTGGTGAAGGCAGCAGCGCCCTAGCACGCCACCCGGTGGGGCCGCAGCGCGCGCCCCGTGGCGCGCTATCGCCCCTTGCACCCGGTATCTGCCACCCATGAAAAAACCGCCCGAAGGCCAATGCCAGTCAGTTAAGCCCGCAGGCGGCTTGATCCAGTAAAAGGGAGCGTGTT
>NZ_CAXIAK010000062.1:0-20289 GCF_964021665.1 uncultured Acidovorax sp. | reverse complement strand
GTGAAGGCGGCCGTACCGTGGGCGCTGGCGTGGTTGCCAAGATCATTGCTTAATTTTTAAGCAAATCAAGGAGACACCATGTCCAAGCAAAAAATCCGCATCCGCCTGAAGGCGTTCGATTACAAGCTGATCGACCAGTCTGCTGCCGAGATCGTTGACACTGCCAAGCGCACTGGCGCCATTGTCAAGGGCCCCGTGCCCCTGCCAACACGCATGAAGCGTTTCGACATTCTGCGTTCGCCTCACGTCAACAAGAGCAGCCGCGACCAGCTCGAAATCCGTACGCACCAGCGTCTGATGGACATCGTGGACCCCACAGACAAGACTGTGGACGCCCTGATGAAGCTCGACCTGCCTGCCGGCGTCGACGTCGAAATCAAGCTGCAGTAATCCCCTGAAGGCGGGCTCGCCAGGGCCCGCCTGATGGCTTGTAACGCGGACTTGCTTGAAAAAGCAGTCCGCGTTATACTTTAGGGCTTCGCCTTCTTTGCGCATGCAGAGGGGCGAAGTTTTATTAACCTTCTTTCACGCGCTGGCGCGCAAACGCTGAGGCCAATTGAAGTCACAGCGGTGAGAGTTTTGGAGAAACAAATGAGTCTGAGCAACTCCCTGGGGTTGCTGGGTCGCAAGGTGGGCATGATGCGTCTGTTCACTGATGATGGGGACGCAGTGCCTGTCACAGTGGTGGATGTTTCTAACAACCGCGTTACCCAGGTCAAAACCCAAGAGAACGATGGCTACGTGGCCCTGCAGGTCACGTTCGGTTCGCGCAAAGCTTCGCGTGTGACCAAGCCTGAAGCCGGCCACCTTGCCAAGGCAGGTGTGGAAGCCGGTGAAATCATCCAAGAATTCCGCGTGACTGCTGAAACTGCTGGCAAGTACGCCGCAGGTGCTGCTGTGCCCGTGGCGGACGTGTTTGCCGTGGGCCAAAAGGTCGACGTGCAAGGCACTTCGATTGGTAAAGGCTACGCCGGTACCATCAAGCGCCACAACATGGCTTCGCAACGTGCGTCGCACGGTAACAGCCGTTCGCACAACGTGCCTGGCTCGATCGGTATGGCACAAGACCCAGGTCGCGTGTTCCCCGGCAAGCGCATGACAGGTCACCTCGGTGATGTCACCAAGACCACGCAAAACCTCGATGTCATTCGCATCGACGAAGCGCGTCAACTGCTCTTGATCAAGGGCGCTATTCCTGGTTCCAAGGGTGGGTTCGTGACTGTGCGTCCCGCTGTCAAGGCCAAACCTGCCAAAGGAGCGAACTAATGCAGCTCGAACTCCTGAATGACCAAGGTCAGGCTGCTTCGAAGTTCGAAGCACCAGAAACCGTGTTCGGTCGTGAATACAACGAAGATCTGGTTCACCAGATCGTGGTGGCCTACCAGGCCAACGCCCGTCAAGGCACTCGCGCTCAGAAAGACCGCGAACAAGTTCGTCACTCCACCAAGAAGCCTTTCAAGCAAAAGGGTACGGGTAACGCCCGTGCTGGTATGACTTCCTCGCCTCTGTGGCGTGGGGGTGGTCGGATTTTCCCGAACATGCCTGACGAAAACTTCACACAGAAGATCAACAAGAAGATGTACCGCGCTGGCATGTCTGCGATTTTGTCGCAGCTGGCCCGTGAAGGCCGTCTGGCGGTGGTCGACTCGCTGAAGCTGGACTCCCCCAAGACCAAGGTCCTGGCTGACAAGTTCAAGGCGATGAACCTGCAATCGGTGATGGTGATTGCCGATGAAGTGGACGAAAACCTGTACCTGGCTTCGCGCAATCTGGTGAACGTGCTCGTCGTTGAGCCGCGTTATGCAGACCCCGTGTCGCTGGTGCGTTTCAAGAAAGTGCTCCTCACCAAGGGTGCGATCGACAAACTCAAGGAGATGTTCGAATGAGCACGCTCAAGTTTGACGAAGGTCGTCTGATGCAAGTGCTGGTCGCTCCCATCGTGTCCGAAAAGGCCACCATGGTTGCTGAAAAGTCCAACGCTGTGACATTCAAGGTGCTGCAGAACGCTACCAAACCTGAGATCAAGGCAGCTGTTGAACTGCTGTTCAAGGTCGAAGTGAAGGGCGTTTCCGTGGTGAACACCAAGGGCAAGACCAAGCGCTTTGGCAAGACTGTGGGCCGTCGCGACAACGTGCGCAAGGCTTATGTCCGGCTGAAGGAAGGTCAAGAGCTGAACCTGTCCGGGGAGGCTGCGTAATCATGGCCGTTATCAAGATGAAACCAACCTCGCCCGGCCAACGTGCTGTGGTGAAGGTTACCCGTGACCACCTGTACAAGGGTGAAGCTTACGCGCCTCTGCTGGAGCCTCAGTTCCAGAAGGCCGGCCGTAACAACAACGGTCACATCACGACACGCCACAAGGGCGGTGGTCACAAGCACCACTACCGTGTCGTGGACTTCAAGCGCAACAAGGACGGCATCGCCGCCAAGGTTGAGCGCATTGAATACGATCCAAACCGTACGGCCCACATCGCTCTGGTGTGCTATGCCGACGGCGAGCGTCGTTACATCATCGCTCCCCGTGGTCTGGAAGTCGGCGCAACCCTGCACTCTGGTTCGGAAGCCCCGATCCGTGCTGGTAACACTCTGCCTATCCGCAACATCCCTGTGGGTTCGACCATCCACTGCATCGAGCTCAAGCCCGGTGCTGGTGCTCAGATCGCCCGATCGGCAGGTGCTTCGGCTACGCTGCTGGCCCGTGAAGGCATCTACGCCCAAGTGCGTATGCGTTCCGGCGAAGTGCGCAAGATCCACATTGAATGCCGTGCCACCATTGGTGAAGTCGCCAACGAAGAACACAGCCTGCGCCAACTGGGCAAGGCCGGTGTGAAGCGCTGGATGGGTATTCGTCCTACAGTTCGTGGCGTGGCCATGAACCCTGTGGATCACCCTCACGGTGGTGGCGAAGGCCGCACCGGCGAAGGCCGCCATGCAGTCGATCCTTGGGGCAATCTGACCAAGGGTTATCGCACCCGTAACAACAAGCGCACACAAGTCATGATTGTGTCGCGTCGCAAGAAGTAAGGGGTAACAGATGACTCGCTCTCTCAAAAAGGGTCCATTTGTTGACCATCACTTGCTGGCCAAGGTCGAAAAGGCCGTCGCCACCAAGGATAAGAAGCCAGTGAAGACCTGGTCGCGTCGCTCCATGGTTCTGCCCGAGTTCATCGGTCTGACCATTGCCGTGCACAACGGCAAGCAGCACGTACCTGTCTACGTCACCGACCAGATGGTGGGCCACAAGCTGGGCGAATTCGCCCTGACGCGCACCTTCAAGGGTCACCCCGCGGACAAAAAAGTCCAGAAGAAGTAAGGAACGACCATGTCTGAAACACGTGCAGTCCTCCGGGGCGTCCGTCTGTCGGTCGACAAAGGCCGTCTGGTTGCGGACCTGATCCGCGGCAAGAAGGTGGACCAGGCTCTGAACATCCTGACATTCACGCAGAAAAAAGCTGCTGGCATCGTCAAGAAGGTTCTGGAATCGGCAATCGCCAATGCAGAACACAACGATGGCGCTGACATCGACGAATTGAAGGTCAAGACCATCTACGTCGAACAAGGCACCACGCTCAAGCGCTTCACCGCGCGCGCCAAAGGCCGCGGCAATCGCATCAGCAAGCCCACGTGCCATGTGTACGTGACGGTTGGTAACTGAGGCCAAGGAAGACTATGGGACAGAAAATCCATCCTACCGGCTTCCGCCTCTCGGTTAGCCGTAACTGGGCCAGCCGCTGGTATGCCAGCAACCGTGACTTCGCCGGCATGCTGGCTGAAGACATCAAGGTGCGTGAGTACCTGAAGGCCAAGCTGAAGAACGCCGCCGTCTCGCGCATCCTGATCGAGCGTCCAGCCAAGAACGCCCGCATCACCATTTACTCGGCTCGTCCTGGTGTGGTGATCGGCAAGAAGGGTGAAGACATCGAGAACCTGAAGAAGGAACTCGCTACTCGCCTGGGCGTGCCTGTCGCAGTGAACATCGAAGAAGTGCGCAAGCCTGAAATCGATGCCAAGCTGATCGCCGACAGCATCACGCAACAGTTGGAAAAGCGGATCATGTTCCGCCGTGCCATGAAGCGCGCCATGCAAAACGCCATGCGTCTGGGTGCCCAAGGCATCAAGATCATGTCGTCCGGCCGTCTGAACGGTATCGAAATCGCCCGTACCGAGTGGTACCGCGAAGGCCGTGTGCCACTGCACACCCTGCGCGCTGATATCGACTACGGCACCTCTGAAGCCAAGACCACCTACGGTGTGATCGGCGTCAAGGTCTGGGTCTACAAGGGTGACACACTGGGTCGCAACGATCTGCCAGCCGTGGAAACTCCACGTCCGGAAGAAGAGCGCCGCCCACGTGGCCCACGCCGTGATGGCCGCCCAGGTGGCGACCGTGCTGGTGCAGGCCGTGGCCCCCGTCGCCCAGTAGGCGCCAACGTGGCTCCTGCCGACGGTAGCGACAAGCCCGCCGGTGCTGGTGCCGATGCAACCGCCGTTAAGCGCGTTCGCAAGACTGACGCGCCCGCTACAGCAGCGGACGGCAAAGGAGAATAAAGATGCTGCAACCTGCTCGCCGCAAATACCGCAAGGAGCAAAAAGGCCGTAACACCGGCGTCGCAACACGAGGTGCCTCGGTTGCGTTCGGTGATTTCGGTCTGAAGTGCACCGATCGTGGCCGTCTGACGGCCCGCCAGATCGAAGCTGCACGCCGTGCGATTTCTCGTCACGTCAAGCGTGGCGGCCGTATCTGGATCCGCGTGTTCCCGGACAAGCCAATCTCTACCAAGCCCGCAGAAGTGCGTATGGGTAACGGTAAGGGCAACCCCGAGTACTACGTGGCCGAAATCCAGCCCGGCAAGATCGTGTTCGAAATCGTTGGTGTGCCTGAAGAACTGGCCCGCGAAGCGTTCCGCCTGGCTGCTGCCAAGCTGCCGCTGCGCACCACGTTCGTCAGCCGTCACATTGGCTCGTAATTCAGGAGAACAAGCAATGAAGACTACTGAACTGCGCCAAAAAGACGTTGCCGGTATCGAAGCCGAAATCAAGTCCTTGCAAAAGGCCCATTTCGGTCTGCGTATGCAAAAGGCTACCCAGCAGTTGGCTAACACCAACACGCTGCGTACCACCCGCCGCGCCATCGCCCGTGCAAAGACCATTCTTGCTGAAAAGCAAGCCGCCAAGTAAGGAGCCGACATGACGGAAGCTAAAAAATCCCTCAAGCGCACCTTGATTGGCAAGGTGGTCAGCGACAAGCGTCAAAAGACTGTGACCGTGCTGGTCGAGCGTCGTGTGAAGCACGAGCTCTACGGCAAGATCGTTGCGAAGTCGAGCAAGTACCACGCCCATGATGAAAATGGCGAGTACAAGCTGGGCGACGTGATCGAAATTACCGAAAGCCGTCCTCTGTCCAAGACCAAGAACTGGGTTGCTACCCGCTTGGTGCAAAAGGCCAGCCTGGTTTAAGCCTTAATGGCTTGAGGCAGCTAAGCCCTTTCAGAACGGCCCACAATGTGGGCCGTTTTGCTTTGTGGGGCCGCTTTCGATGCCCCGGCGATTCGCTCAAGGAGAAGATGCAATGATCAAGATTGGTGACAGCCTGCCCGCAACCACGCTGATGGAGTACTCGGAAGTCGAAGGCGAAGGCTGCAGCATTGGCCCGAACCCCGTGCCGGTAGACAAAGCCACTGCTGGCAAGACCATTGCCCTGTTTGCTCTCCCTGGAGCGTTTACACCGACCTGCTCGGCCAAGCATGTGCCTGGCTATCTGGAGAAAGCCGCCGAGTTCAAGGCTGCGGGCGTGGATGAAATCTGGTGTGTCAGCGTGAACGACGCCTTCGTGATGGGTGCCTGGGCGCGCGACCAGAAGACCGAAGGCAAGGTGCGCATGCTCGCCGACGGCGATGCAGCATTTGCCAAGGCGACGGGCCTGACCCTGGACCTGACTGGCAAGGGCCTGGGCCTGCGCAGCAACCGCTATTCGATGCTGGTGCGCGACGGCAAGGTGGTGACGCTGAACGTCGAAGCGCCTGGTAAGTTCGAGGTAAGCGACGCTGCCACGTTGCTGGCCCAAGCCAAGGCTTGAGCGTTGAGCAAAGGCGCCTCACGATGCGTGGGGCGTTGGAGAGTAAAAAGGTGGCTCAGGCCACCTTTTTTCATGGGCGGCTGCTGGGGGCATGAATGCTTGCCTAATGTGCTATTAAAAACAGAGCTGTCTACGCTTGCTTCAACTGCCTTTCATGCTGATTTGGGTATTCAAATGGTGGTGTGGGCTGGGTGGCTGACACATCGGGCTGTGCACGCCGCAGCCGTCAAACCCCAAGTGGTGGGTGTTGGCACGCCGATGGGATCGTTTTTAGAGGAAGTCCGTACGATCAGGCGCTTTACCGCTGAGCTTGCCGAGCCAGATATTTTTCCCAAGCATCAGGCGAGCGCGGGCACCATTGCAGTGGCTGTACCTTCGAGTGGATTGGCGGTGTGATCTCGATGGGTAGATCAACCCAACTCCACCACCTCAGTCGATCTCCACTTTGAGGTAGTGCGCGCCAGCAATGGGGCTTTGGTAATAGGGGGGGATTTCTTCAAACCCCAGGTCGGCGTACAGCGCGCGGGCCGATTCCATGTCGTCCAATGTGTCCAGCAGCACGCAGGCGTAGCCGGCCTGGCGGGCGCAGTCGAGCATGGCTTCGGCCAGTTCGCGCCCCAGGCCAAAGCCCCGGAAGGCCTTGCGCACGTACAGGCGCTTCATCTCTGCGGCGTTGGGGTAGTCGGAGGTATCGAGGGGGCGCAGCGCGCAGCACCCGGCAATCGCGCCTTCCACCTCGGCCAGCAGCAGTGCGCCGCGTGGCGGGGCATAGTCGCCGGGCAGGGCGGCCAGCTCTTCGTCAAAGCCCTGAAAACACAGGTCGATGGCAAGGCTTTGGGCGTATTCGCGAAAGATGTCGCGCACCAGCTCCATGTCGCGGGGCGTGCTGGGCTGGCGCAGGAGAACGGCGGGCTTTTCCAAGGTACGAAGCGGGCAGGGAAAAGCTGCAGTTTAGCGAAGCTCTCCGGGCCGTCGCAGACCGGTTGGTAAATGCTCTCAAAAGCATAGCTGCTGGCGCTTTATACGTGGGCGCCAGAGCCCCTTTTGATCAATTTTCATCTGCCGCGATGAGACTACAGCTTCGGGCGCACCAGGAAGCGTTGCAAGGTTTTGCGATAGCAGGTGGGCGTGCTGAGGCGATGCTGTCCCCATCGCCCAGCTTTTGGCCAGAACCGGGCGCCACCAGCCGAACGGTGCCGCTTTACACCGTGCCCAGCCCCGCCACCCACCACGCTAGCCCTGCGCAGGTCGCCAAAACCAGGGCGGCAGCCACGCGGGTGAGTGCGTCGTCGCGCGATGCAGGCACGCTAGTGGACAAGTCTTTGTCGCCATGCAGCATGGGGCGCACCAGGATTTTGCGGCGCACCAGCGTGTAGTAGGCGATGGCGAGCAGGTGCAGCACCACCAGGCCGATCACGAGATATTGCCCCACGTCGGCATGGAACCAGGTGGCACGGCCTACCCATTCGCCCGACACGAAGCGGGTGAGCGGCCCGGAAAAGGCAATTTCGTCGTCGCTGAGCAGCCCGCTGACCACCTGCGCTATCAGCACCCCCAGCAGTGCCAGCACCGACAGCGCCCCCAGTGGCGAGTGGCCTGCGCTATCGGCCTCGGCACTGCTGCCTCGCAGGTAGCGCCACAGGCGGCCGGGCGTGGGCACAAAGCAGGCAAAGCGCGACCAGCGCCCGCCCACCAGGCCCCACACCAGGCGGAACGCCAGCAGCGCCAGCACCACATACCCCAGCCGGAAGTGCCACACCATGGCGTTGCCGCCCACCTTGGCAGTCACCACCAATGCCACCACGCTGGCGGCCAGCAGCCAGTGGAACAGACGGGTGGGCAGGTCCCAGATGCGAATGGTGTGGGTGGGCATGAAGACTCCGTGGCCGGGTTGAGAAGCCCGATTGTGCGGCAGGACGGTGACTACGGGGCTAGCGCGAAGCCGGGGCGCCGAGGCTGCCGCTCAGGCACTGTGGCGGGCCCTGCAAATGTCAACCGCAGCAGGCATACTGCGCACGGGACGGCCACGGCCTCCCGCCCACAACAACCAAGGAAGTCCCACCATGAAAAAACTTGCCGCGTTCATCGTTACCGCCGCCGCAGCCGTTTTGTCGGCCCCGGCCTCTGCCCAGTTCGCCAAAGCCGAAGACGCCATCAAATACCGCCAAAGCGCGTTCTTCGTGATGGGCCAGCACTTCAGCCGCATCGGTGCCATGGCCAACGGCAAGGCACCGTTCGATGCCAAGGCTGCGCAGGAAAGCGCTGACATCGTGGCGGTGATGTCCAAGCTGCCATGGGAAGCCTTTGGTGCGGGCACCGACAAGGGCGCGCCCACCAAGGCATTGCCTGCGATCTGGTCTGAGCAAGCCAAGTACAAGGAGCATGCTGACAAGCTGCAGGCCGAAGCCACCAAGCTCGCCGCCGCCGCCAAGACCGGCAACCTCGACAATCTGAAGGCCTCGTTCGGCGCGACTGCAGGCACCTGCAAGGCGTGCCACGACGCGTTCCGCTCCAAGTAATTGGCTGGTGGCTCGTTGGTGCTATTGAAAAGATAGCTGCTGGCGCTTGCCCAGAAGGCGCAAAAGGCCCATTTCGTATGAAATGGGCCTTTTGCTTTTTGGTGCGGGGAAGTGCTGGGCTATCAGCTTTCAGCCAGCAGCTTTTCAATCAGCTGGTGCAGGGCGGGGAAGTCCGGGGCGCCCACGTAGCTTTTCACGATCTCGCCGCGCTTGTTGACGATGTAGGTGGTAGGCGTCAGGCGCACATCGCCCCAGGCCTTGGCCACCGCGCCGGTGTTGTCAATAGCGACCTTGAAGGGCAGCTTGCGCGTTTCAGCAAAGTTGACCACGTAACTGGGCGGGTCGTAGCTCATGGCGACCGCAATGGTGTCAAACCCGCGGCTGTTGAACTTCTGGTGGGTTGCGATGATTTCCGGCATCTCTGCCACGCAGGTGGTGCAGCTGGTGGCCCAGAAGTTCACCAGCGTGACCTTGCCGCGCAGGTCGGCCGTGGTCTGGCTGGAGCCGTCGAGCAGCACAAAGGTGCTCTCGGGCGCGGCGGCGCGGCCGGTGTCCAGGTACACGTAGGCGCCCACTGCCGCAAACGCCGCAACGGCCACGCCGGCCAACCAATGCTTCATACCCATGATGTCCTCTTGTTCACAAAGGCCGGCGGCTCCTGCGCAGGGGCCCCGGCGTTCAGTGCTGGGGTGTGCGTGTCGCGCCCCAGGGAATGCTGTCGATTGTCCGTGATGTTGGTGAGTCCACCCACCCCATGAGGTCAACATCCAGCGAATGGGTGGAGTCGTGTCGGGGGCAGAAAGTTCAGCCTGGCCCCCGGGCTGCTGCCGATAATGGCTGCATGAAAACACGATGGATGGTTGTTGCCAGCGCAGCGCTGGCCGTGGCCCTGGCCGCTTGCAGCCCGGCGCTGAATTGGCGCAGTGTGGCGCTGCCCGAGGCGACCCTGCAGGTCATGCTGCCCTGCAAGCCCGACAACGCTGTGCGCACCGTCGAACTGGCGGGCGCGCCGCTGGCACTCTCGCTGCTGAGCTGTGATGCCGATGGCGCGACGTTTGCCGTGTCGTACGCCACGCTGACCGACCCTGCGCGCGCCGGGGTGGCACTGGAGCATTGGCGTGCCGCCACGCTGGCGCGCATTGGCGTGGCGGTGCCTGCCGCCAACGCGCCCGCTTCCGGCGCTGCTGCGCCTGCGCAGATGCAGCCCTTTGTGCCCGCAGGCGCTATGGCGTTGCCCCAGGCCGTGCGCACCACGGTGCAGGGCCAGCGGCCCGATGGCACTCCCGTCACCGCCCATGCGGCGTGGTTTGCGCGCGCGCTGGGCAGCGAGGTGCGCGTGTACCACGCGGTGGTGTTTGCCGACAAAGCGCGGCCCGCCGTGGCAGACACTTTTTTCGCCGGGCTGGAACTGCGTTGAACCTGCCAACGGCCCTGGCGGTTGACCTGGGTGGCTGGCTCAGCGTGCAACGGTGCGCTTTTCACCTGGGGCGTACAGCAGCCGCGCGCCATAATGCTTGGCAAACCGCCCACCCATGAGCACCAGCATCCTTCTCATTGCCCACGCCCCCCTGGCCCATGCGCTGCGCGAGTGCGCGCTGCATGTGTTTGCCGACTGTGGCGACGCCGTAGCCGCACTGGACGTGCCGCCCCATGAACCGCCAGAACAGACGCTGGCGAATGCGCGCGCCTTGCTTGCAGGCCTGGCCACCGAGTCCACCCTGGTGCTGACCGACGTGTTTGGTGCCACGCCCTGCAACGTGGCCCAGCGCCTGGTGGACGGCGTGAACTCCCGCCTGGTCACCGGGGTCAACCTTCCCATGTTGCTGCGCGCGGTCAGCTACCGTGCCGAAACCCTGGATTCCCTCGTCTCCCGCGCTGTCGTGGGGGGCACCCAGGGGGTCATGCAGGTGGCCATTGCCGCACCACAAAACCAGACCCGACGCCCTATCCATGATCAAGACCCGTACGACCATCAGCAATAAGCTGGGCCTGCATGCCCGCGCCTCCGCCAAGCTCACCAAGCTGGCGGGCAGTTTCCCTTGTGACGTGTTCATGAGCCGTGGCGACCGCCGCATCAACGCCAAAAGCATCATGGGCGTGATGATGCTGGCCGCCGGCATGGGCACCGAGGTGGAAGTGGAGACCAGTGGCGAGCGCGAGCAGGAAGCCATGGACGCGCTGCTGGCGCTGATTGCCGACAAGTTTGGCGAGGGGGAGTGACCCCCGCCCAGGCCCGCCAGCGCCGCAGGGTGGGCCGCACACAGGAGACCGCTGAATGACTTTTTCCATCCATGGCTTGGCCGTTGCCCGGGGCATTGCCATTGGCCGCGCCGTGCTGGTGGCGTCCAGCCGGGTGGATGTGGCGCATTACTTCATCCAGCCCGAGCAGGTGGCGGCCGAGATCGAGCGTGTGCGCCAGGGCCGCAACACGGTGGTGGATGAGCTGCAGCGCCTGCAGGCCGACATGCCCGCCGACGCCCCGCACGAGCTGGGCGCGTTGCTGGATGTGCACCTGATGCTGCTGCAGGACGAGGCCCTGGAAGAGGGCGTCAAGCACTGGATTACCGAGCGCCTGTACAACGGCGAATGGGCGCTGACCACCCAGCTGGAGGTGATTGCGCGCCAGTTCGACGAGATGGAGGACGAGTACCTGCGCGAACGCAAGGCCGACCTGGAGCAGGTGGTCGAGCGCATTCTGCGCTACATGAAGGGCGTGGCCAGCCCCGTGGCGCCCCCCGTGAGCCAGCGGCGCAAGACGCAGCAAGACCTGCTGCTGGACGACACGGTGGACGTGCCCCTGGTGCTGGTGGCGCACGACCTGTCGCCGGCCGACATGCTGCAGTTCAAGCAAAGCGTGTTTGCCGGGTTTGTGACGGATGTGGGTGGCAAGACCTCGCACACCGCCATCGTGGCGCGCAGCATGGACATCCCGGCCGTGGTGGGCGCACGCGCAGCCAGCCAGCTGGTGCGGCAGGACGACTGGGTCATCATCGACGGCGATGCCGGCGTGATGATCGTGGACCCTTCGCCCATCATCCTGGCTGAGTATGGCTTTCGCCAGCGCCAGGGCGAACTGGAGCGCGAGCGCCTGGCCCGGCTGCGCCACACCCCGGCCGTCACCATCGACGGCCAGAAGATCGAACTGCTGGCCAACATCGAACAGCCCGATGACGCCCCCGCCGCGGTGAAGGCCGGCGCGGTGGGCGTGGGCCTGTTCCGCAGCGAATTTCTTTTCATGGGCAAAACCGGCAACCTGCCGGGTGAGGAAGCCCAGTACCAGGCCTACCGCCAGGCGCTGGATGGCATGCAGGGCCTGCCCGTCACCATCCGCACCATCGACGTGGGTGCCGACAAGCCGCTGGACAAGGGCCACAAGGACAGCTACCTGAACCCTGCCCTGGGCCTGCGCGCCATCCGCTGGAGCCTGGCCGACCCGGCCATGTTCCGCACCCAGCTGCGTGCGGTGCTGCGTGCGGCGGCGCATGGCAAGGTCAAGCTGCTGTTTCCCATGCTGGCGCATGTATCTGAAATCACCCAGACGCTGGCCCAGGTGGACTTGGCCCGAGCCGAGCTGGATGCGCGTGGCGTGGCCTACGGCCCTGTGCAACTGGGGGCGATGATCGAAATCCCCGCCGCAGCGCTCATGGTGCGCACCTTCTTCAAGTATTTCGACTTCCTGTCCATCGGCACCAACGATCTGATCCAGTACACGCTGGCAATTGACCGTGCTGACGAGTCCGTGGCCCACCTGTACGACCCGCTGCATCCCGCTGTGCTGCGGCTGGTGGCCGACGTGATTGCCGAAGGCCACGCGCAGGGCAAGGTGGTGTCGGTGTGTGGCGAAACGGCAGGTGATGTAAGCATGACGCGCCTGCTGCTGGGCCTTGGGCTGCGCAGCTTCTCCATGCACCCCGCGCAGATTTTGGCCGTGAAGCAAGAGGTGTTGCGGGCCGACACCCGCAAGCTGGCCCCTTGGGCGCAGCAAGTGCTGCAGGGCGAAGTGCCAGCCGCGTGATGGCTGGCGACGCCCAAAGCACTTGAACTGCTATATTTTTAATAGCTGCTTGCGCTTGATTTGAAAGCGCTAGAGCCACTTTTGGTTCATAGTGAACCGCGCTAGCGCGCCCGCATGCCCATCACCGCAGCGCTGATGATCATGGCCGTGGCCAGGCCAATGCTCCAGCTGAAGCTGCGGCCACTGACCACGATCAGCAGCGCGGTGGACGCCAGCGGTGTGATGTAGCTCAGGATGCCGATGTGCCGCGCATCGCCCAGCTTCAAGGCCTTGTCCCACAGGTAAAACGCGCCGCCCAGCGGGCCCAGGCCCAGCACGGCCAGCAGGCCCCAGTCGCGCACCTGCAGCGCCACGCTGGGCTCCAGTAGTACATGGCATAGCAGCGACAAGGCGCCAGAAACCAGTCCGAACAAGCCAATCGCCGTGGTGGGGAAGGCTTTGACGCGCTTGGTCATCAGCGAATAGGTGGCCCAGATGAACGCCGCCGCTGCTGCGGGAATGTAGCCCCAGGCCAGGGTGCCACTCAGTTCACGGCCGCCCACGATGGCAATCGCCGCGCCGCCAAACCCCAGCAGGGCCGCTACGACATGCGGCACCCGCAGCGCCACGCCGGGCAACACCACCGGGGCCAGCACCACGATGAACAGGGGCCACAGGTAGTTGACGAGGTTGGCCTCCACCGGCGGCGCATGCCGCAGCGCGATGAACAGCAGGAAGTGGTACGCAAACAGGCCATAAACGCCCAGTGCCAGCGTGCGCATGGGAATGCGCCACTGCGACGGATCGCGCAGCACAAAGGGCCAGGCCGGCACGCTGCCGATGATGAGCGTGATGCCGGTGAGCAAGAAGGGCGGAATGTGCGTGAGCGACACGCCCAGCGAGGCGAGAGAGGCCCACAGGGCAATGGCGCCCAGGGCGTAGAGATTGGCTTGCAAGGGAGAAGAAGACATGCGCTGACTGTATGCGCTTTGCATGGCACTCCATCGTCGTGCAGCACCGGAATATCGTCGCGCTGCGATGGTTGCGGCGGCCGTGGCGGGCGCGCTCAGCCGTGCTTCGGGGTCATTTGGCTTTTGGTGCCTGCTCGGCCAGCGCGTCGCGGCGCAAGGCGGCCGTCAATGCCGAAGGGGACCGGTATCCCGTGGCGCTTGCCACCGCTGCCACCGGCATACCGCTGGCCCGCAGCAGCCGCGCGTGGGCCAGGCGCTGTTGGCGCAGCCACTCGATGGCGCCCAGGCCCAGCTCATCGCGGCAGCGCGCGGTGAACTGGCTGGGGCTGAGGTGCACACGCCGGGCCAGGTCGGCCACGGTGATTTCCTGGTGCCATTCGCGCGCTGCCCATTGCTGCAGCCGCTGCCAGTCAATGGCACGCCGGCGGGAGTTGCCAGAAGCGGAGGGCGCGCCAGTGGGCAGGCTGTGCGCGGGCGAAGGTGGTGTGCCGGAGCCACCTGCCAGCCAGGCCTCCAACAGCAGCGCCGGTCCATGGGCCTGCGCCAGGGGGCGCCGCAGCTGCAGTGCATGGGCCAGGTATTGCGCGAGCGGATGTGTGTGAGAGGGTGGAGTAGCTGCGCGCTGCAGGCACTGCGCCCAGCCGGGTTGGGTGCTGTCCAGCACTAGGCACAAGCTGCCTCGTTGGGCTTCAAAGTCGTGTCGCGCACCGGGCCCGATCACGCAGCCTTCGCCCTGGGCTACGCGCTGCCCTCGGCCTTCAATCTCCAGCTCCAGTGCGCCCTCCAGGCCGAAGAGCACCTGGAAGTGATCGTGGCTGTGGCTGCCGGGCGAAGGCCCGTAGCGCCGCAGTGACAGGGCATCTGCGGCGGCGGGTTGCATGGCGGTTGGGTCGTGCTGCGGCCGGGCTTACACGCCAGCGGCGTGGGCCTGCTGGTCGGCGTGGTAGCTGCTGCGCACCATGGCGCCCACGGCGGCGTGGCTGAAGCCCATCTTGTAGGCCTCTTCCTCGAACATCTTGAAGGTGTCGGGGTGTACGTAGCGGCGCACGGGCAGGTGGCTGTTGCTGGGGGCGAGGTACTGGCCAATCGTCAGCATGTCGATGTTGTGCGCGCGCATGTCGCGCATCACCTGCAGGATCTCTTCGTCCGTCTCGCCCAGGCCCACCATGATGCCGCTTTTGGTGGGCACGTTGGGGTGCAGTTCCTTGAACTTCTTGAGCAGGTTCAGGCTGAACTGGTAGTCGGAGCCCGGACGCGCTTCCTTGTACAGGCGCGGTGCGGTCTCCAGGTTGTGGTTCATCACGTCGGGCGGCGCGGCCTTGAGGATTTCAAGAGCGCGGTCATCGCGGCCGCGGAAGTCGGGCGTGAGGATCTCGATCTGCGTGCTGGGCGAGAGTTCGCGAATGCGCTGGATGCATTCCACGAAGTGGCCGCTGCCGCCATCGCGCAGGTCGTCGCGGTCCACGCTGGTGATCACCACATACTTGAGCTTGAGCGCGGCAATGGTGCGTGCCAGGTTCAGCGGCTCGTCCTTGTCCAGCGGATCGGGGCGGCCATGGCCCACGTCGCAGAACGGGCAGCGGCGCGTGCATTTGTCACCCATGATCATGAAGGTGGCCGTGCCCTTGCCAAAGCACTCGCCAATGTTGGGGCAGGAGGCTTCTTCGCACACCGTGTGCAGCTTGTGCTCGCGCAGGATTTCCTTGATCTCGTAGAAGCGCGTGGTGGGGCTGCCCGCCTTCACGCGAATCCAGTCGGGTTTCTTGAGCACTTCGCCTTGTTCGACCTTGATCGGAATGCGCGACAGCTTGGCCGCAGCCTTCTGTTTGGCCAAGGGGTTGTAGGCTTCGGTGGATTGCGCTTCGCGGACGACTTCAGGAGTGCTCATGGCGTGTGGGGCGGCGTGGGGGGGAATCAGGGTGCCAGGCGCATGCTGAGCTGTTGGCCCAGCACCTGCGCGGCTTCTTCCCAGGTGGTCGAGACCCCGATTGTAGAAAGGTCCACCGTTTGCAAACCTGCGTAACCGCAAGGGTTGATGCGGCGGTAGGGCTCCAGGTCCATGTCCACGTTGAGCGCCACGCCGTGGTAGGTGCAGTGGCGGCTCACCTTGATGCCCAACGCGGCGATCTTGCCCAGGCCGGTGAAGTCGGGTTCTGGCGCTGCGGTGCCTTCGCGCTTTTGGGGGCGCTGCGGCAGCAGGGCGTGGCTGTGGGGATCGTCCAGCCGCACGTAGATGCCGGGCGCACCCGCGACGCGGTGACCGGTGACGCCGAAATGGTCCAGGGTGCGGATCACGGCTTCTTCCACGCGGTAGACGTATTCCTTGACGTAGTAACCCGCGCGTTGCAGGTCGATGAGCGGATAGGCCACCACCTGCCCCGGCCCGTGGAAGGTGACCTGCCCGCCGCGATTGGTGGCGATCACCGGAATCTCTCCTGGGTTCAGGATATGATCTTTTTTGCCTGCCAAGCCCTGTGTGTAAAGCGGTAGATGCTCACAAATCAGTAGCAGATCAGGGCTGTCTGGCGTGCGTGTGGCGGTGTAGTCCTGCATGGCCTGCAAGGTGGCCGCATAGTCCACGCGGCCCAGCATGCGCGTCTCGATGGCCATGGCTTACAGGGCGTACTTCACCAGAGGGTGTGAGGTGAGCGCGCGGTAGAAGTTGTCCAGATGCTCGCGGCTGGTGGCCGTGATGGTGATGGTCAGGCTGATGTATTTGCCGCCCGAGCTGTCGCGCTGGGCGATGCTGGCAGGGTCCAGAAACGGGTCGTGGCGCTGCGCCAACGCTGCCATCTGCAGAAAAAAGTCATCCGTCTTGAGCCCCATGACCTTGACCGGGAACAAGCAGGGGTATTCGATCAGCGAATCTTTGCGAGGGTCTGGGGTGGTGTCGTCCAGGCCATTGGATGAGGGGGGCACAGAAGAGGTCATGGTCGGTGGTGCTTCGTTTTTGGTAGCGTGCTAGGCTTTTCGGGTAGCCTTGGCGCCCGGATTGGTGGCGCCGCATTGTGCGCCAAGGCGCCCGTTTTGCCGCTTGTTTCAGGCCTTGGAAGCGATGGTTTCTCGTTGGTGCATCACCACAAGGGGGAGGGGCAACGCACCGCATTTGTGCCCGCCATGTGGAATTTTGCATGCACCAACGGGTTTTTACTTATAATTAGAGGCTTTGTAAAAGTTGCGGTCTTTAACGCGGACGTCATTCATCGATGAAAACAATCGCGCCAGAGACCGAAACTGAGGCTGAAGATTCTGATTTCAAGCCCCTGACAGCCCAAGAGGCTGAGCAGTGGCGGCGCCGCAATCCGCCGGTATCGCCATGGAAGGTGGTGCTGGGGCAGTCGCTGGTTGGAGTGGTGGTGGCGTTGGTCGCCTGGATGTGGACACAAGATGTCCGCGCGGGTTGGTCGGCTGCCTATGGTTCCTTGGCGGTGGTGGTTCCTGCGGCGCTGTTTGCGTATGGCGTTTTGCGCCAGAAATCAGCGCCTCGCCCGGGCCTTGCCATGCTGGGATTCGTTGGGTGGGAAGCAGCCAAGATTGTGCTCACGATTGCACTGCTGGTTGCCGCGCCCCGGGTGGTACCAGGTCTGAACTGGCTCGCTCTGGTGGCGGGGTTGGTGATCACAATGAAAACGTACTGGGTTGCACTGATGGTGCGGCCCGGTGTTCGAAAAACCGATTGATATAGAGAAGAGTAGTCCGATGGCCGCAGAAGCGCATGCCCCGACCGCAAGTGAATATATCGTTCACCATTTGCAGCATTTGCAGAACATTCCGCAAAAAGCCATTGTTGACTTTTCGGTGGTCAACATCGATTCTTTGATCACCGCGCTGGTGGTTGGTTTCATTGGCTTGTTCATTTTGTGGCTGGGTGCGCGCAAGGCCACCTCCGGTGTTCCTGGTCGTTTCCAGGCTGCTGTGGAAATCCTGGTGGAAATGGTGGACACCCAGACCAAGGCCAACATCAAGAATGCCAACAGCCGCAAGTTCATTGCTCCGATGGCGCTTACTGTGTTCGTCTGGATTTTCATGATGAACGCCATGGACATGCTGCCCGTGGATCTGCTGCCCGCCATCTGGACCAAGATCTATGCTGCGATGGGCCACGAACCGCACCACGCTTATCTGCGTGTCGTGCCCACGGCTGACTTGTCCACCACGCTGGGCCTGGCCGTTTCCATTCTGTTGCTGAGCCTGTACTACAGCGTCAAGATCAAGGGCGCCGGTGGCTGGGGCCACGAGCTGGTGAGCGCGCCGTTCGGCTCTAGCAAGAACCCTCTTTTTGCCGTGATCCTGGGTCTCATCAATGTGACCATGCAGATCATTGAATACGTGGCCAAGGCGGTTTCGCATGGCATGCGGTTGTTCGGCAACATGTACGCTGGTGAGTTGGTGTTCCTGCTGATCGCCCTGATGGGTGGCGCTGCTGCAATGTCGCTTCCTGGTGTGCTGCTCCCCGTGGGGCACGTCATTGCGGGTTCGCTCTGGGCAATCTTCCACATCTTGGTGATTACCCTGCAGGCGTTCATTTTCATGATGCTGGCGCTGATTTACCTCGGCCAGGCACATGAGGCCCACTGACCCTTTGTTTCGTTTTCGTTTCCTTTCTCTTTAACCTTTCTTTTTTCACTCAGGAGTAATCATGGAAAACATTCTCGGCTTCGTCGCTCTGGCTTGCGGTCTGATTGTGAGCCTCGGCGCTATCGGCGCTTCGATCGGTATCGCTCTGATGGGTGGCAAGTTCCTGGAATCTTCTGCTCGCCAGCCTGAACTGATCAACGAACTGCAAACCAAGATGTTCATCTTGGCCGGTCTGATCGACGCTGCGTTCCTGATCGGTGTTGCTATCGCTCTGCTGTTTGCTTTCGCAAACCCCTTTGCCGCTACGTTCCTGGCCAGCGTTCCAAAGTAATTCCCGTCAACGCCATCTCTTAGAAAGGTGTTGCCGTGAGTATCAACGCGACCCTGTTCTTTCAGATCATCGTCTTTTTCGTGCTGGTGTGGTTCACGATGAAATTCGTGTGGCCGCCCATCACCAAGGCGTTGGATGAACGAGCCCAGAAAATCGCCGATGGCCTCTCTGCTGCCGAACGTGCCAAGACCGAACTCGCCGCTGCTGACCAGCTGGTGAAGAAGGAATTGGCCCAAGCCAGCAATGAGACGGCCTCGCGTCTTGCGGACGCCGACCGCCGTGCCCAAGCCATCATCGAAGAAGCCAAAGCCCGTGCCACGGAAGAAGCCAACAAGATTGTGGCTGCCGCCCAGGCTGAGGCTGAGCAACAGACGGTGCGAGCACGTGAAGCCCTGCGCGAGCAGGTGGCCGCGTTGGCTGTCAAGGGTGCCGAGCAGATTCTCCGCAAGGAAGTCAATGCCGGTGTCCATGCAGACTTGCTTAACCGCCTGAAGACCGAGCTGTAAGGGGACAACATGGCTGAACTCGCCACCATTGCTCGCCCTTACGCAGAAGCCTTGTTCAAGGCTATGACTGCCAGCGCGGGCGTCGATCTGGACAGCACGACTGTCTGGCTCGACGAGCTGGCGGCGATTGCCGCCACCCCCGAGCTTCGCCAGCTGGCGGACAACCCCAAGGTAACGGCAGACCAGGTGTTTGCCGTTTTTACGGGTGTTGCGCGTTCCGCGCTGCCCGACATGGCCAAAAACTTCCTGCGCACCATCATCGACAACGGGCGTATCAATACGCTGGGCGAAGTGGCTGTGCAGTATCGTGCCCTCGTGAATCGCCGCAGCGGCTCCTCGGATGCGGTGGTGCAAAGCGCATTTCCTCTGGACGATGCCGCGCTGGCTGAAGTGGGTGGAGCGCTGGAAAAGCGCTTCGGCCGCAAGCTCAATCTCTCCGTTCAGCTGGACGAGTCCCTGATCGGTGGCATTCGCGTAGTGGTGGGTGACGAAGTGCTGGACACTTCGGTCAAGGCCCGTCTTGAACAAATGAAAGCGGCCCTTGTTGCGTAACGCGCAGCGAGGTCTTAGCGAACCAAAGAAAGAAGGAAAGAGTCATGCAACTCAATCCCGCAGAAATTTCTGAACTCATCAAGAGCCGCATCGAAGGGCTGGCCGCCAGCAGCGATATCCGCAACCAGGGCACCGTGGTGTCTGTGTCGGACGGTATCGTGCGCGTTCACGGCCTGTCGGACGTGATGCAAGGCGAAATGCTGGAGTTCCCTGCCACCAAGGACGGTCAAGCCTCCTACGGTCTGGCTCTGAACCTCGAGCGCGACTCCGTCGGCGCCGTGATTTTGGGTGAGTACGAACACATCTCCGAAGGCGACACCGTCAAGTGCACGGGCCGCATTCTGGAAGTGCCCGTGGGCCCCGAGCTGGTGGGCCGCGTGGTGAACGCGCTGGGTCAGCCTATTGACGGCAAGGGTCCAATCAATGCCAAGCTCACCGACGTGATCGAGAAGGTTGCTCCTGGCGTGATCGCACGTAAGTCTGTGGACCAGCCTCTGCAAACCGGCCTGAAGTCCATCGACTCCATGGTTCCTGTGGGCCGTGGTCAGCGCGAGCTGATCATTGGTGACCGTCAGACCGGCAAGACCGCTGTGGCCATCGACGCGATCATTGCGCAAAAGGGCCAGGGCGTTACCTGTATCTACGTGGCGATCGGCCAAAAGGCTTCCTCGATCAAGAACGTGGTGCGTGCTCTGGAGCAAGCTGGCGCGATGGAATACACCATCGTCGTTGCTGCTTCCGCTTCTGAATCCGCAGCGATGC
>NZ_CAXIAK010000061.1:0-20361 GCF_964021665.1 uncultured Acidovorax sp. | reverse complement strand
TCGAACGCCACGGCCAGCGCGATGATGCCGCCGATCGAGGTGCCATACGAGAGGTCAAACCGACGGCCGATGGGTTCGCCGATGTGATCTTCCATCTCCTGCAGTGCCCGCGCCGTGAAAAGGCCTCTGTAGCCTCCTCCGGTCAGTGCCAGCGCCTGAAAAGGCCACTCTTCGGTCCACGCCATACGCCCCCCCGCATCTAGGTTTTGAAGGGTGAGGATACCAATCAACGGGTGTGCGCGCGATCACTTCAAGCATCTTTCGTCGCACTCGTCCGGATTTCTGTCGCTGCTGACTGAGCGACGGGTCTGGGCGGCACTTCGGCCGCAAATGCCGCGCGCCATCGAACGTCCGGTTGCGGCGGTAGTGGTCAGTAGGGCCGCCACCAGCGAATGACTCGGATCAGCCTGAAGCGGAAGTTCGCCCGTAAGACATGAAGCTTGCTCTTGGCCATCACCTGCCAGCCCCATAGAAATCAACTCCACTGAGCCTAGTAGCGTTTCACGAGCGCAAGACATGGCTACTGAGCATTGAATCTGTTGCCCCCCCGCTCCCTCAACACCTCATACAACTGCGCCGGCCCCAGCAAGATGGCCTTGAGCCCGGAGCGCACCCGCTCGCTGTCCAGCGCCTGTTTGCTCATGGTGGTGTAGGCATCAAAGGCGTCGATGATGGCGTCGGTCAGTGCGCTGTCCAGGTCGGGTGAGTTGTCGAACTGGCCCTTGCTGTTGTTGCTGGCCTGTTGCACCAGGATGTCGGACTCCAGCAGTTTGCCTTTGACGTGGTTCACATACACCAGCCGGTCGTCGTCGCTGAGTTCGCCGTCGAACAGGTCGTTCACCTTGGCAACGATCTCTGATAGCAGCACTTTCATCTTGTCCTGCACCGCGCCCGCGCCGGTGTCGGTCAGGGGCTGCAGCTTGTAGTCGCCGTCGGTGTCGTGCAGCGCCAGGCTGCGCTGGCCTTGCTCCTTCAGCCGGTGGTGGGTCAGCACCACCTTCGACAGGTCCACCCCTTCGCGCTCCCGGCCGAAGTCCAGCAGGGGCAGCAGGCGCTTGAAGAAGATGGCGCGCTTTTCGATGGCGGTGTTGCCGTAGTCGAATACTTGGCCCAGGAAGGCGTACACGCGCACGAAGGTGCCCAGGTCGCGCTTGAACAGGGTGAGGGCCGCCAGTTCATCCTTGGCGGCTTGTGCTGCCGGGCCGTCTGGGATAGTGCTGGCCTCTGCATCCTGCAGGTTCTGCCGCGCCGCCTTGTAGCGCTTGAGCAGCCGGTCGGCCACGGGCTCGATGGCGGCCACCAGCATGGCCTGCGTGGCCTTGGGGTTCATCTCGGCCAGCACCACGCGCTCGACCTCGAACTCGTCGTAGTGGCCCGAGGCATCGAGCTTGGCGCGCAGGTCATAGACCAGATGCGGGTCGGTCACCCCGGCCAGCTCGGCGGTTTCGTAATAGGTCTTGAACGCTGCCAGAACATCGTCGGGCTCGTTCACAAAGTCGAGGATGTAGGTCGTGTCTTTGAGGTCGAATGGCCCGCTGTAGGCGCGGTTCAGGCGGCTCAGGGTCTGCACCGCCTGGATGCCGCCCAGGCGCTTGTCCACGTACATGCCGCACAAGAGCGGCTGGTCAAACCCGGTCTGGAACTTGTTGGCCACGAGCAGGATTTGGTATTCATCGGTGGCAAACGCCTCGCGCATGTCGCGGCCCTTGAGGTTCGGGTTCAGCGCGGTGCTGTTCTCCGACACCGGGTCAGGCAGGCTCTGCGGGTCGTTTACCTCGCCCGAGAAAGCCACCAGCGCGCCCAGTGGGTAGCCGTTGTCCTGGATGTAGTTCTGGATGGCCAGTTGCCAGCGCACCGCCTCTTGCCGGCTGCCCACCACCACCATGGCCTTGGCGTGGCCGTCGAGCAGGGGCTGCACGTTCTCGCGGAAGTGCTCCACCACCACCGCCACCTTCTGGCTGATGTTGTAGGGGTGCAGGCGCACCCAGCGCATCAAGCCCTTCATGGCCTCGTTGCGCTCAACCTCTTTCTCGTCCCACTCCTTGCCGTTGTTGGCCAGCTTGAAGGCCAGCTTGTAGGGCGTGTAGTTCTTCAGCACATCGAGGATGAAGCCCTCCTCGATGGCCTGGCGCATGCTGTAGATGTGGAACGGTGCGGGCAGGTTGCCCGGCCCGGCGGGTTGCTCGGGGTTGGGGCGGCGGCCAAACAGCTCCAGTGTCTTGGACTTGGGCGTGGCGGTGAAGGCCACATACGTGATGCCGGTGTCGTTGGCGCGCGCCGCCATCTGCGCGGCCAACAGGTCTTCGGTGCCCACCTCACCACCGTCGGCCAGGTCTTTCAGTTCTTCTGCGCTCAGCAGCTGCTTGAGCTTGGATGCGGCCTCGCCCGTCTGGCTGCTGTGCGCCTCGTCGGCAATCACGGCAAAGCGCTTGCCCTGCGTGGCGGCCAGCTCCTGCACGGCCTTGAGGGCGAATGGGAAGGTCTGGATGGTGCACACCACAATCTTCTTGCCGCCGCCCAGTGCCTCGGCCAGCTCGCCGCTCTTGCTGCCCGCGTCACCCTTGATGGTGGCCACCACGCCCTTGGTGCGCTCGAAGTCGAAGATGGCCTCTTGCAGCTGCGCATAGAGCACGTTGCGGTCGCTGACCACCAGCACGCTGTCGAACAGCTTATGGTTCTGCGCATCGTGCAGGTCGGCCAGAAAGTGCGCCGTCCAGGCAATCGAATTGGTCTTGCCGCTGCCCGCGCTGTGCTGGATCAGGTATTTATGCCCAGCCCCCTCGGCCAGCACGGCGGCCTGCAGCTTGCGCGTGGCATCGAGCTGGTGGTAGCGCGGGAAGATGAAGCCCGTCACCTTCTTCTTGCTGTCGCGCTGGGTGACGAGGTAGCGCCCCAATATCTCCAGCCAGCTATCGCGCTGCCACACCTGCTCCCACAGGTAGGCCGTGCGGTGGCCTGCGGGGTTGGGCGGGTTGCCCGCACCGCCGTGATCGCCCTGGTTGAAGGGCAGAAAGCGCGTGGCGGGGCCTTGCAGGCGCGTGGCCATCATCACTGTGCGGTTGCTCACGGCAAAGTGGACCAACGCACCACGCGGAAAGTCCAGCAATGGCTCGGCAAACGGCCGGCCCTTGGGTTTGGGGATGCGGTCAAAGCGGTACTGGTCCACCGCCGCGTTCATGTCCTGCGTGAAGTCGGTTTTGAGCTCCGCCGTGGCCACGGGGATGCCGTTCAAGAACAGCACCAGGTCGATCACGTCATCGTGCCCGGTGCGGCACTGGCGCACCACGCGCAGGCGGTTGGCGGCGTAGCGGGCCTGCAAATCCGGGTTCATGGCCAGCGCGGGCTTGAACTGCGCCAGCTTGAGCGGGCTCTTGAGCCCCAGCAGGTCGATGCCCACTCGCAGCACTTCGAGCGTGCCCCGGTCGTCCAGCGCCTTGCGCAGGCGGTCCAGCAGCATGGCCGGGGCCGCTGCGCCGTGGTTCTTGACCAGCGCCTCCCAGGCTTGCGGCTGCGTGGCCTGCACCCAGGCCAGCAGGTCGGCGGGGTACAGGGCGCGGGGGGTGTCGTAGCCGCTGGCGTCGCCCTCGGTGCCTGGTTCACTATAGAGCCAGCCCTGCGCTGCCAGGTGGTTGCAGATGTCGGTCTCGAACGCGATTTCGTTGTGCAAGCTCATGGGCTGCAGGTTCCTTCCGATGCTGTTTGTCTCATGGGGACACCGTGACTGCACTCCATGCCTGGCCTTGGATTCAGCGGGGGTCAGGTGAGCTTCAATGCCTTGCGATGCCGCGCCATCCTTTTGCGGGCAGCGGGCAGCTCCCCTTCCAATGCCGGTGCGCTCGCAATCCGACGTTCAATGGTGTGCATGTCGAGGAGCCCACTTTTCAGGCCAGCGAGCAGCCAACGCAGGTCGCGTTCTTCGCCGCGCATGTACTTGGAAACTGCCACATCGTCAGGCTGCACAAAAAAAGCCTTCACGTCACCGAAATCCAGCGGAATCAACCTCTCCTGCCACCCCTCCGGGAACGAGGGCAGGCTGGGGGATACCGGGTCCAGGTAATAACCGAATTCATCCTCGAACACAGAGCCCTGGCCCAGTGCCTGGGCCAGTTCGTAGGTGCGCTGGGGGTCGTTCTTCAGATAGGTATCCACATCAATGGACATCACCATCGTGCGGGGTGGGTCGCTGACGGCGCCCAGGATGGAGAGCGAGCCAACGATCACGAAGTCTGTGTGGTGAACGATGGCTTTGGCCTGCGTCAGCAGTGCATGAAGCTGTTCGCGGTTCAACGCAATTCCCGCAGCAAGAACGAAAAGGGCGTGTTCTGCATCATTCCCAGCGAGCGGCGCTCCGACGCTTCCAGCACTTTCTGCTTGTAAACAGCACTGTCGCCCGAGCTCACCACACCAGACCAAAACCGGATGTAGTAATCGCTGCACAGGCGGCCCTGTTTCCACAGCCCGATGCGCTGGCGCGCATGTTGCAGGATCTCATCCTTGCGGTCTGACTGCAGCTGCTCGTAGACATAGCGGTGCAAGGACCGCAGCGCTTCGTCCTGCGCTTGCTTGCCTTGGCGTGCTTGCATGTTGGGCGCTTGCATGAAAAACCTTGGGTGAGGGACCGTCTGGAAATGAGATGACTGAATGGTAGCAGGAGGGCTGTCAGAGGGCGTTTGCGTGGAGGCGCCTTGCTGGACAGCGCCCGCAGAACTTGGCGTCGGCGTTGCGCCCGAACAATCGGGGGGAATTTTCAGCGCCAGGGGATTTTTCTCAGAAATGCGGGGATGGGCGATTTATTTCTCAGTTTCCTGGCCGCCGGTTCACTACCCATCTGCCCATGCAAGGGCGCTATGGCGGTCCGTTCTGTTTGTTGCTCATAAGGCGACGATGGTTGCCTTGAAGGCTTCATGCGGCAAGGGGATAGGGTGGGTTTGAAGCAAAATTGGCCTCAAGCGCTTGCTGGATAAGCGCTGGCAGCTACTGAATCAGGAGCATTTGCGCTGCCCGCCAGCCCGCGCACGTCGATCTGGCCGGTGACGGCGGCGGAGATCAGGGCGGTGCGGCGTTCTTGCAGGAGGGTGATGGCAGAGCGGGCTTCGGCGGTCAGGGTGTCGAGCTTGGCGGTTTCTTGCTCCAAAAACACTGTGATCGTCGCTTGCTCTGCCAGTGGCGGCACCGCCATTGCAAAAGTCAGCAAGCTCGACTGCGGCAGGTTGTTCGCCATGCCATTGCCACCGCTCAGAGCGTTCTCGATCTGAATCCGCAATGGGCGCGAGTTGAGTGCCGCAACAAAAAAAGCTGCGTTGACGAACTCTTTCAACTTGAGTCGAAAGATCTTGTCCGAGAGCATGAGCCGCTCTCGGGTGGCTTTGACCAAAGCAGTGGACCCCACCAACTCAGGAGAGCCACTGGCGCGAGACATGAGCACATCGCCAACTCGGACTTCGTATGCCTCTTCTGGAGGCAACTCCGGCGGCAGGGCTTTGTTTTCAGATGGCCGAAAATTTCCGCCATTCAAACAACCGGCCTTGAGCACGCCCCATTCCTGCTCTTCAGCTTCGCGGGCATAGCATTCCGGGCTCCAACCTTGTTCGATTGCTGCGATCACGCGCCGCAATGCACAAACCTCCCAATGCACCGACACCTCCCCCAGCCACTCCACGCCCGAGTCCTTCATAGTCACGCTCGGGTCCAGCCCCTTGGTCACGGCGTGGGAGATGACGGCCTGGCGCTTTTCCTGCAGCAGGGCGATCAGCTTTTCCTGCTCGGCCACCAGCGCGTCAATCTTGGCGGTTTCGTTGTCGAGGAAGGTGGCGATGGCTCATTGTTCTTCGGGGGATGGCAAAGGAAACCAAAAATCATTGAACTGATCGGTGGGGAGTCTCCATCGCCCAAGCTGAGAACTTCCCTGTCCGAAAGCAAAAAAGACTTTATTCAGATACCCATTCTGAAGAAGGTATAGAACGTACTTGGGATGACAGACACTGGGATCGCGAATGGAGAAAACCCGGTAATCGGGGCTAGTCACACCAACGATTGAGGACAGGTCAACATAGCCAGTCAGCAAGTCCATATGGTTCATTGCAAAGTCGCCAACCTCGACGAGTTGGTACTTTGTGTAGTCCATCGATAGCTGCCCGTCGTTGCTTTCCGTGTCTTTGACTCGGATTCCCTTTTGAGTAATCGACAGCACATCGAACCCCAGCTCGCCAACGATTCGTTTTTTTATCTCGCAAAGCCAACGTACCTTCACGACCTCCCAATGCGCCGGCACCTCACCCAGCCACTCCACCCCACTGACCTTGTACTTCGGGTATCGCAGAAAACTCATGCCGACAGCCCCTTGATCATGTCCAAAATGCGGTCGGTGGTCTGCTTCAGTTCCGCGTCAATCTCGGCCAGCGGACGCGGGGGCTTGAACACGTAGAAGTGCCGGTTGAACGGGATTTCGTAGCCCACCTTGGTCTTGTCGGGGTCGATCCAGGCGTCGGGCGCGTGGGGCAGCACCTCGCGCTTGAAATACTCGCTCACGTCTTCGGTGTAGGGCACGTTCTCGGTGTCGCGCAAGCTCGCGTCGGGCTGGGGTTTACCCTTTTGCTTGCCCTTGATGCCCAGCACCACGTTGCCCGCTTCGTCGCGCAGCGGGCGTTCGACGGTGATGGCGTGGTAGCCAAAGGCTTCGTTGTCGAAGATGCGGCTGATGGGGATGCCGTCTTGCTCCGCCTCGGCAAAGTCGCCAAACAGGCGGGTGATGCGCTCGATGTGGGCGTCGCTGAGTTCCTTGCGCTTGGAGCCGAGGCTTTTGCGCATCTTCTGCCACATGCCGGACGCATCAATCAGCTGCACCTTGCCCTTGCGCGCTGCGGGCTTGCGGTTGCTGATGATCCAGACGTAGGTGCTGATGCCGGTGTTGTAGAACATGTCGGTGGGCAGGCCGACGATGGCCTCGCACAAGTCGTTCTCCAGCACGTAGCGGCGGATCTCGGATTCGCCCGAGCCCGCGCCGCCGGTGAACAGCGGCGAGCCGTTAAGCACGATGCCGAAGCGGCTACCACCCTCGGTCGCGGGGCGCATCTTGCTGAGCAGGTGCAGCAAAAACAGCATGGAGCCATCGCTCACGCGGGGCAGGCCGGGGCCAAAGCGGCCGTTGTAGCCCTGGCTTTCGTGCTCTTTGCGCACTTCCGTCTCGACCTTCTTCCACTCCACGCCAAAGGGCGGGTTGGACAGCATGTAGTCAAATTTCTTGTGGCCATGGCCGTCGTCGCTGAGCGTGTTGCCAAAGGCGATGTTGGCCACGTCCTGGCCCTTGATCAGCATGTCGGCCTTGCAGATGGCATAGGACTCGGGGTTGAGCTCCTGGCCAAAGACGGTGAGGCGCGCCTGGGGGTTGTGCTCGGCCAGGTATTCGCCCGCCACGCTGAGCATGCCGCCGGTGCCTGCTGTGGGGTCGTAAATGGTGCGCACCACGCCGGGCTTGCTGAGGATGGCGTCGTCTTCAATGAAGATCAGGTTGACCATCAGCCGGATGACTTCACGCGGGGTGAAGTGCTCCCCGGCGGTCTCGTTGCTGATTTCGGCGAACTTGCGGATCAGCTCTTCAAACACCAGCCCCATCTGCATGTTGCTGACCACCTCGGGGTGCAGGTCGATCTGGGTGAACTTTTCTGCCACCTGGTAGAGCAGCCCGGCCTTGGCCAGCCGCTCGACCTGGGTGTGAAATTCAAAATGCTCAAACACGTCACGCACGGCGGGCGAGAACGCCTGCACGTAGCTGAACAGGTTTTGCGCAATGTGGTCGGGGTCGCCCAGGAGCTTTTTCAGGTCCAGCGTGGAGGTGTTGTAGAAGCTCTGGCCCGCCTTGCGCAGCAGGAAGGGCTCGGGGTTGACGCCCTGCTTTTCTTTGTCGGCCAGCTCGGTCAACACGGCGGGCTTGGTCGATTCGAGCACGCAGTCGAGGCGGCGCAGCACGGTGAAGGGCAGGATGACCTTGCCGTAGTCGGATTGCTTGTAGTCGCCGCGCAGCAGGTCGGCCACGGACCAGATGAAGGCGGAGAGGGTTTGTTGGTTCATTGATGGTGGTTATACGCAGATCTCTGAGGCAACTTCGTGTTGTGCCGCAGGGGACGGGTTGTCATTCTTGGTCCGACGTACTGTCTGGGACGTATTCGAACAATTCACCTACCGGAACGCTGAAGTAGCCACACAAGGTGTTGATCGCATCCAGATCAACTCGTGTAGCCGTCTCCTGGTAGAGCAGCGTGATGGTGTTCCTATGGAGACCAGTGTCCCGCGCAAGGTCGCTGATCTTGAGCTTTCGTTCTCCCATAAGCCTGGACAGGTGACACTTGATCAAGACATTCTCCATGTAGAAATATCGCTCAGAACGACAAAAAGTCATTGACAAGGGCGATTTCGCGCTCATAATGCCATCCAGGATGACAAAAAAACGCAGTGCGTGACTTTTTTGAATCCTGATTGTCCACCATTGCAAGGAGAGAGAAATGACATCGTGTACCTATCTGACCACTGACGAGTTGTCAGACCGCATCAAGTACGACGCACGGACCATCCGGGACAGGCTCAAGGACAGCGTCCTACTTGAGGGTCGGCATTACATCCGCCCTTTCGGTGGACGCAAAACTCTCTATATCTGGGAGCACATCGAAACAGACATGACTCAGTATTCGGCCGTATGTGCAGAGGGCATACCGCTGGCCAATGGAGGTGTGATTCATGGGTAGTATCCGCCGCCTGGAAAGTAAAGGGACGCTGTTCCTGGACTTCCGATATGCGGGGCAGCGGCTGCGGGAATACACCACGTTGCCCGACACCTCAGCCAACCGCAAGCGCTTACTGAAGGTGCTGGAGCGCATCGAAGGAGAAATCGCCCTGGGCGCCTTCGATTACCAAAAAACCTTCGGCAAACCCTTGCCTGCCGTGGAGACAGACCCCCCGCAGGAGCCCATGCTTGCCGGGCCTGCACCAGGCGCGTTGAAGCAGCCTCCCAGCACAACCCCGCTGTTTAGCGACTTCGCCGAGGTGTGGTTCGTAGAGGCCGAGGTGACATGGCGGCGCAGCTACAGCATCACGCAACGCGGTGCACTGGACAAATACCTGATCCCCTTTTTCGGGGACAAGGAGGTCGGCCAGATCACCAAGGCAGACGTACTGGCATTTCGGGCTTCACTCGCCAAAGTTCCCGCCCGAAAGTCCAGCAACACCCTATCCAACCGACGCATCAACTCCATCATGAAGCCTTTGCGACAGATCCTTAACGAAGCGGCCGACCGGTTCGAGTTTACGTCCGCCTTCCGCAATATCAAACCCTTGAAGATGAAGCGCAGCGATGTCATGCCCTTCACGCTGGAGGACGTGCAGCGCATCCTGTCCACCGCGAGGGCGGACTATCGCAACTACTTCACCGTGCGCTTTTTCACAGGAATGCGAACCGGAGAGGTGCATGGTCTCAAATGGAAGTACATCGATTTCGAGCGTCGGCTCATCCTGGTGCGTGAGTCGATCGTGCTCAACGAGGAAGACGAGCTCAAGACGGATGGCAGCATGCGCGACATCCAGATGAACGAGATGGTGTTCGATGCCCTGCAGGCGCAGTTCAAGACTCGGCACCCTGACTCGGAGTATGTATTCAGCTTGCGCAGTGGCAAGCCCATTGATAACCAGAACTTCCTCAACCGGGTCTGGGCGCCGCTGCTACGTCACCTGGGGTTGGAGCACCGCAGGGCCTACCAGATGCGGCATACGGCGGCAACGCTGTGGCTTGCTGCCGGGGAAGCGCCGGAATGGATTGCGCGACAGTTGGGTCACACCAGCACCGAAATGCTGTTCCGTGTCTACAGCCGGTATGTGCCCAACCTGACGCGCCGGGACGGCTCTGCCATGGAGCGCTTGCTCAAGCAGCACATCTCGTTAGCGCCCGTCACGGGGAACGTGACCCCCGTGATCCTGGCGCTTGAGGCTTCACCGGCAGTGGCAACCACTACCTAACCACATCGCTTTTTTGAACCTACGCCAAGTGCCCGACGCGCAGGGCAGGGCGGAGCCTTGCCTGCGCCCACCCTGTAAGCCCGATTGGCCGAATCTGCACTTCGAGTGCCAAGGAGTTTCATATGACCGCATCACTTCACTTGCATCGAAACCGTAACCGCATCTCCCTCCGCACGCTCATGTCGGAGCGCGTGCAGCAACATGACTGTGACGTGATCACGCAATATCGCGACGAGATCTACGCTCGTATGCCCGATGCTGCACAGGGCGCGCTGAACGCATTCATTCGCAATCTTTTTGGCGATGATGGCCTGGTGCGTGCCTATCTTCATCCCGTGGCAACTCCTGCGGGAGAGCCGGCGACCATGCCTCTGGACCTTTGCGAACGCGCCGCAAACCAAGCGAGCCGTTACCCGAGACTGTTGCACCGCCACGAAAGAGAGTTGGCAGCAGTCGCCGCCTTTGTGCAATCCTGTGGCTACTATTGGTGTGCCTACCAACAAGTCCTGGGGCGGCCTGCTGCCCAGAATGCCGAAACCATGCGCTTCTATCGCAGCCGCATAGCCTCGGCACACAAAGCGTTACTGGAAGAGCCCCTCAGGCAACTGCGACGCTGCCACGCGGATCTGGGATACACACTTGCTCAAGTGCTGGGGATGGAACATGACGACACGGCTGACCCGCAGCAGGTAGCGCGTATACAGGCTGCGCTTGGCAGTGTGATGATGCAGATGCCTTAGCTATCAATCAAGGTGCACAAAATGAGAGTTCATGAATTGATGTCGACACCGTTCGTCGCGGAACTCATTTGCGACCGCTGTGGAACGCAGGCGCGACACGATGAGGGCGATGGCCTGAACAACTTCCTGCAGCTGGGGTTCGACGCGGGCTGGGGATCGCCCCTGGGCGATGGAACGCGGGTGGATATCGATCTTTGCCACAGTTGTTTGAAGGAAACACTGGGTCCCTGGCTGCGCCTGTCGACGTCTGCCTGGGCCTTAGCACCCAAGGGTTGACCAAGGAATCCACATGAGAAATCCGCATTATGAGTATTTGGGTAGGCGCATGCGTGAGTATCACCGCATGCAACAGTGGCGTCTTTCAGATGGCGGTCTGTTCATCCCGCACGCCTACTGGAACATGGGGCCTGAAAGTCTGTCGTATTGGGATGACGTGGGTTTCATCCTCAACGGGCGGCGCATCATCGTCTGGTGGCATCACCCTCGACACACCTATGGGGAGGCTATTTCTTCCATGGCTTGGGACGAGGCGGGTGACGGCCCACGGGATGACTGGCTCTTTGAGGGCGGGACCAAAGGCTACAAGATGGTTGGCAAGTCGAGCAAGCGGAAAAAACTGAGCAGCTTCACCAGCCGCGCACCTTCCGAGGCCCAGACACAGCACTACGCAAAGCTTCAGAAAATTGAAGAACGGCTGACCCGGGATGGGATTGACTTGGAGGTTCGGCCCTCATGGAAATGGGAGCGTCTCAGTTGGGCGATGGGTGTCAGCCTTGTGGCACCGTTTGAAGTAAGAAATGAAAAGGAGCTGGCAGAAGTGGCGCACTTGGCCCGAGAACTCATCTTGCAGAAAACCACCTTGACCCAAGAGTTTCCGGACTTTGTATACGACAAAGCAAGCTGGCTGCGCGAGCGGGCCGTACTGGCTCCCGCCCACCACACTGCCCCTGAAGTGAAGGCCTGAAGAGGCTTGAATGGACAGGGCAGTACCGGCTGTATGGCGAAGTAGTACGCAAGGAATTGATATGACGATTGACCGTGCCAGCTATCCAGGCGTGCCGGATGATTTCCCGGTGACTGCGGTTCCCTCTGCCATTGGAGGCGCCCAGCCGAAGATGAGCCTCGTTGAGGAAGATGGAAAGTTCTATGCGCCAGGTACTTCGCCCTCAGAAGTCGTGGCAGCCTTTCAGATGTGTGACGACCTGGTCTCGCAGATGGTTCCGTACTGCCAGCGAAAGCTGCCCACCTTTGAAGGGGGCCAGGAAGCGACGGTGAAGACTGCGTTAAAAGGTCTTCTGGCCAAGCGATGGTGCACAGATGCGCAGTGCGTATGGATCATGCGCAGGGTTGCGCGAGAGCTGCAGTGGCCAGTGGACGAAAGCGCTTTGGGCGTCTGAACGCTTTGGCTCGTTACCCCGGCGCTGTTGATCGAAGACCATGTGTTGACGCAAGGTGCGCTTCGCGCTGGCACGCTCATGGGATTTACCGACGAAGTGCTCTCCAATGCCATTGGACTGTAGCTCAAGACGATTTTAAGGTTGGACGCAAGACTGCAGGATCTTTGTGCGGGCACTGCAAGTGGGCTCACTTGAAGTCGGCTGTGCAGCGGAGGACTAAACCGCTCGCGCGGTAGACCGCCGCGAAGGCCCTGACGCAAAGTACACATCGCGCCTCTGTCTATGTTGGCGAGTGAGGCAACCCATGCTGGTGCGCAGGCGTTGATCGGTATCGCATGAGATCTGCTTGGCAGTTCTCTACAAGATGAAAGGAATATGCGCCATGGTGGGCTTAATTACCCTATGCCTTATCGGCGGCGTGATTACCTGGTTCGGCATATATGTGGCCACGAGCCAAACGCAACCTTCTGGCCCCTGCGCCGCCAACTACACGTTGGAGTGCATGCGTGACAACGACGGACGGTTTCTGGCCGAGGTTGTCCCGGAGCTGCCGGGAGCACGTGCCTTGGGAGCCACGGCTGAAGATGCCATGGCGAAGGCCCAGGCCGTAGCGTTGCGCGTTCTGGCCGAGCGGTTGGAGCAAGGCGAGGTCACGCCGCGCGCCATCCGCATCGAACTCCGCGTACCCGCAATGACGGTGGATGCCCCTGCCACCCCAACGTAAACATTACCCGAAGGCAAAGGCACAGATTCGAGCGCTCCTCATGTATGTCAACAGTCATCGGGCGATTCAATCATCCTAAGAAAAGACAAATTAACGGTTTGGCCTATCCGATTGACATAGCGGCATGCGTCAACCTCAACGAGTGCTCGTGACTCCATGGATTCCAGGAGAATTTCATACAGAAATGGATGCTCCAGCGGAAGCCAGTGAAGCTGGATCTGCTTGCTCTTGGTCTTCAGTTGCGATCGATGTTCCTTGGTCGGCTCAATAACAGCTTTCTCGCGACCTACCATGTCTACACGAAAGCGAACGGAGACGGGGTCGGGAAGCATTGTTCTTCGCGATTGGTAGATTGGATCCACAGAGATAGTCACGCCATCGCTGGTCCGGAAGCTCGTGGTTTCTTCCCGGTCCGTAAGCAGGCGGATCAATGCTGGCGCAGTGGTGCGTATGGCATCAATGAAGTCATCAGGGCTCAAGCCCGTCGAGGTAGACAATGTTCTCAGGTGCTTCAATGCGTTAGTCGCTTGCATGACGGTTCCAGCGAGAAGCGGATCCTCGGTGGAGGATGCTGAGTAAGGCGCTTTTCTGTCCTCAAAGAGCCTGCGCTGAAGACTGTCACAGCAGGAAACCACTAACCACTGGTCAAGTTTGCCCGGGTCTACCTCCAGAGAGTAGTACAGGCGGTCCTGTTCAGACAGCTGCCCCAAGACCGTGTTCATCGTGTTCTGCACGAGCATGATCTCCCGCTGCTCCTTGGCGGGATCTCTGGCCTTTTGCACCGAGTTGATGAACACCCGAAATATTTCTTGGTCCTTACTCATGCGCATCCATTCCAATCATGCCGTGCCATACGGCCATGGAAAACATAAGGCCATGAAAAGATCCCATGCGCAATCTGGCGGAAGGGCAAGGCTTGGATGTTTTGGTGAAAGGCTTTCTTGAGATCAGCATGTAGGGAGGTTGTTCGAGTTTCCGTTGGCGAACCCCTTCAATCGTGACGGAGGTTCCGAAGTACTGTCCTAGCTGATCTTGCGCACTTCTGGCTGAATCACTGCGCACAGTCGTAGCGCGAGAATGAGGATCAGCAACATGCTTCATTGGAACTCGAAGGACAATGCAGCTGCCAGGAACGGAGCCGTCGCTCAGCCAACGCAAAAGGTCGTCGGCCGATCCATCGGGTCGCAATGCAATGCTTTGCCCATCGCGGCAGTGCATCCATGAGCGCACGGCATTGCGCTGTGCAAACGTAGGAGCAATGTTTTGAGGTGCCAACTTTTGCCAGGAAGGTTCATCGGTGACCGTCGGCCGAATATCGCAATCCATAAAGATCTGAAGTAGCCGTGCAAGTTTGATCACCCGCGTGGCATGTTCGAGGATCAGGCGGCGACCACGGACACTTCCCAAGACAAGAAGCTGGTTGGCGATCAATACAGCACGATCGATCACTTCCAAGACGGTGGCCAAAGGGACACTGCAGCGAGAAGCCACAGCCTCGACTGGTATGCCAGTGTGAAGATCGCAGAGGATCTTGCGTACATGCATCAGGCCGATTGACGCTATTGGTGGCGGCGGCAACGCCGCCAGCAGAGATGGGGGCGGCGCTTGGCGTACAGCCAGCCCAGTGGATGTCTCGAAGAGACAAGACCACAAGAATTCCGCTTTGTTCTCACTGCGTTGTTTAGCCTTTCGCAATGCGGCAGCGGAACGTCCGGTCCAGAAGGCTGCGACTTCAGCGGTAAGTGGCCTCGTCTGCCAATAGCTGTTCAGAGAGCAGCGCAAGGCCATGTCGGGTCGGTGGAAATAGTGCTGCAGGGTTGTCGGAACTTGGGCATGTCCCACCTCAGCGGCAACTTTTTGCAACCAGGAAACGGGGCTTGGACGAGAAGAAGGCTGATCCAGCTGATGGATGATGTTGCGGTTGACCCATGCGTGCCGCAGCGTATGGAAGGAAACTGATTTGTCGCCGCAGACTTGCTTAAGAGCGCGGTTGACCAGTCGGCTGCAGGCGGCAAACATGTAGGTGCGATGGCTGCTGTGGGGATCTCCAAACAGCAGAGCAGACTTGCCATGTCTGCCCTCTTCTTCACTCTTCCTGCGCTTGATCCAGCTGGCTACGCACGCCACCCACGCCGGCTCGCCGAAGCTGCGCATCCATCGCTTCGCGCTGTAGCTTTTACCTTGATGCTGCCCTCGCCGAGGGTGGTATCGGAGTTCGATGCCTTCTTCAGTGATGACGAAGTCCTCTAGGCGTAGGGCTTGTGCCTCGCCGATGCGCAGGGGAAAAATAGCGGCAAGAGCCAGCAGCGCTTGCACACTGGCGCAGATGCGTGCATCGCTGCTGGCAGTGAGGGCAAGTTCCAGGGCCCCGTGGATTTCTTGGGACCAGACCGTGTTGGCGTGCACTACCGTGGTGTTTCCGTCACCCGAAAAAAGTACCTGCGCCATCGGCGGGGCGCCAAATGTCTGGATGCAAAACTGATGGAAGGAGGCAAGGGCCGGGCGTTGTGGGTCGCTGTTAACGGCATGCTTCAGTGCATCGAAGAAGGCGATCCACTGTTCATCGTCCATGTGAATTGCAGAGCACGGGCATTGAGTGTAGTTTTCGGAGATGAGCCCCGCGGTAGCGCTGACGTAGCGAGAGATTGTTGCGACGGAAGGATTCTTCAGGCGCACGCTGCCAACGCTGAGCAGGTGGTGCACCCACAGCAGGACCAGCGCATCGCCTTCTGTGCCTTGGCGTGCAATCAAGTCGGCGGTCATGGCCAACCTGCTGTACAGGCTTGTTCGCCAACGCTGATCAGAAAGCCGGATGTCTGTTGCCTGGTTGGGTAGAGTAAACAGGTCTTGAATCTCCTTCAGGCACCGAGCGCGGCGGTTGATGGGCGCCTCCATCTCAAGGAGTATTTCCAATGCTCCGTCGTGGGAGGGACTGAGAGCATCATCATCTGCAGCATCCCGCGTTTCCCAGTGCACGTCCTTTTGTCGTAGGTTCCATCGCGTAAGCACATCGCGGGGCAGTGCCGTGATGGGAATACTGCCCGTGAGCATCCCCAGACAAAAATTGGGGATGTGCTGATGTAGCCAGGCCAGCGCGTCGTGGAAGATGAGATGCCAGAGGTCCTTGCCCATCTGGGATTGGGCCATTGGGTAGTTCTTCAGCAATACTTGATGGAAGGAGTCCAGGTCCTTCTTGGGCGACGTTTCACTGGGGACTCGGAACAATGCGATGCGCGTGCGTGGATCGAGCGCCCGGCTATGCAGACGGTCCTGTTCATCTGACCATTGGACGTAGTGGCCGTCACAGGTGGAGTGCGATGACACCAAGGCATGAAGGAAGTTCGATAGCTCTGCGGATGAGCCTATGCCTTCGTAGAGGATGGCGCACAAGATCAGGGCATGCGAAGGCGCGAGTTGAGTCACCAGCCGGTCGGCCGATCGAATAAAGCTGTCGAAGCGAGCGACCCCGCCGGGAGCGCTGAAGGCCGGAATCAGGACTGGATTTCGTTTGGTTGTTGTCCAGGGTTGTGACAGAGATGTCATGGAGCGATTTCCTTGCTCAGGCCGGACCTGGGTCGGATGTTCAGCTCCAGTAGCACTTGGTCGATGCCTGAAATAAGGCGTTCGGTGCTGTGGTACTTGACGCGGTTGGAATTCAGTTCGTGCGTTGAGATTCCCGGCGAGAAATGGCGGAGCCAGTCTTGGATATCCTCGAATGGCATGCCCGCATCCAGCAAAAGATCCGGCAGAGAATGGCGACCAAAGTCCCGGTTGAGCTGGCTGGCTGGGCCTGTGAAAAGGACATCTGAGCTCAAGGGGACGGGGGCGCCATGCGTGTCCAGCAAAAAAAGCATGGGCAAGTTCTGGAGTTCCCTGATCTGGCGGATGAGTTGAAAGGCGGCCGAAGAGCCGGGGGCTTGCAATTTCAATAGCCGCTTATCCAGCGCGGCGATGTGCGCGTGCCAAAGCTTGAGCTGCTCGGAGAGCGCTGCTGGGATGGGGGTCGGTGTCGTGCCTCGCGTGGCACTCAAGGGCTTGTCTTCCATCAAGCCGAAGGTCGTGGTGCTGCTCCAAACGCTCGCACGAAAGTCGATAAGGCGGCGGTCGCGGCCTCCGACGACAAACTGCATCAAGAGGCCGACGTAACGCGCGCACGCGTTGTGGTGCTCGATCAATGATGGCAACGAGTACCTGCGACCACACTTTTTCGCGAGCAGTTCATCGCCAGCGCTTGCAAATACTTCTTTGATCCAATCCGCCGATGGTGTCAGGCGGGAGCCGATGCGGAGGTTGGAGTTGCCACCACTTTGCGGTACTGCTGGCCCCAGGCCGACGGCGTCATAGAAGTCGGAGCAGGCCTGCCAGATCTCGCGCTCGCGTGGGCAGACGTAATGGAGATCGGATTTGTTTACCAGTTCAAGGGCAAGAGTCGCGTAGGCAGAGATATCACGCCTGTCGGTGGTCGCTAATGAAATCGATCGCGCGGAGTTCATCAGTCCGGCCAACGAAGCGCTGTGATGAACCCCCGGCAACGAGATTTTTTTGCGGCTGGTTGGTTTGTTAATGCACAGATCGGCGAGCGTGCGCAACTGGCTGTTTTGCGTGTGGGCCTCTCGCAGCATGGTGGCAACACCCTGCGGCAGTGGGCGCTTCAGGATCAGCGTGGACGCTTGATGCCGCGGGCTTGAACGTTTACCAAGACCTGCCAGTGCGAATGACAAGTCCACGTATGTTGAGCCTGCAACCGGATCGATCCAGGCCATCCAGCCTTGTCCGCTTTCTCCGGAAACCAGTGGTATTCGCTTGCCGAGGTTTAGGCCGAGGCCAACGCATAGGCAGATGAGGGTGACCAGGTCATCAGAGTGACCCTGCTGTGCTTGGTCGAGAAGAAGGACGACGGTGCGTGTGAGCTCGCTGCGGCTGAGTGTTTGGCCGGTATCTACGGCCTGGCGCTCGGTTTGACGTAGGGAGCTCAGTCGATTGGAAAGGCAGGAGGTCACCGCTGCGTTAAATGACAGTTGCGCGCTGTTCGTGGAGCAGGAGTGCAACGCCAGCAACTGCAGGAGCTTTTGATGTGCTTGCCCTTCAAGCTTGGTGACCTCCGCTTCGAACTGCTGGTTTGTCAGGATCTCGTCGTGTGATTGTTTGATGAGCTTGCGCAGTTTTTGAACGAAGCTCTTTTCTATGGAGGCTTCTTTCAGGAGGGCCGCGACTAAATGCTTGCCGACCAAGCTCTGGAGTCGATGCGCGTAAGGAAAGCTCGCAGATACGAACCACGCCCAGGCTGGGTAATCGCTCGCGAGGCCGAGCATTGCATTGGGCTGAGCAATGCAGGCGCCTGAATCGTCGCTCAACTTGCCAAGCAACGAGATATGTTGCGCGAGATGAGATCCGGCAGCGGGAACTTCGATCAGCAGTGCCGTCAGGCAGGTCAAGGTATTTTTAGCGACTAAGCCGATGCCCGGTTGATGCGGTGGCGCCGGAATGATGCTCAAAAGCAGTCGCGCAGCATCAGGCCCCTCCACGGCAACGGAGGTGTGAGCGAAAACGAAGGACGCCGGAATAGTCATAGCAACTCCATAGAAAAAGCCGGGCCGAGAAAGGGGGGAAGGGCCATGTAGGCGCGCGCGGATGCACCTCGATCGGCGCCAGCCGAGGTGTCGGGCATCAAGGGGGGCGGCGTGACGCCGCTCGTGATGTGGCTGCGCCGGCCCGAACGTGGTACGCGTCAGGCGGGCAGCATTGAAGGGGCGCGCGTGAGCGCGCCGCATTGATAGCCCCTAATCAGGGCAACTTTTGGGGCTTGGCTTTGCTGGCCTAATTTCCGGACATCGGAGATCGTTCAGTCGAACGCCCTCCACTGAGGTACAGGACGACCTCAAAGAGACTTTTGGCAAAAAAGCCATCGCGAGCAAAAGCCCACGAAATTTATATCTGCGCAAGCAGAAATATCCGGCCTAGGGGCCTTTTGCTGGGATCGGGCCCAGCTTGTTCAGGGGCCCGCAAGTATTTTTGGTGCGGCGGGCTCACACCAGCAGGCCATAAAGCTAGCTCGCGCTAATCTAGCGGAGCTGATGGCTCTTTGTCAATGCCCATTGAGCGCGTCCGATCAGAAGCTGACTGCCCGGTAACTTTATGCATGTGATCAGCAACTGGTCGATGGGACAAGAGGGCTGTTCCCTTCTGCCCTGTATTCAATCATCATCAAGGGGCAGCACGCCCTGTGGCGGTGTGGGTGGCCACTTTCCTGCGCCGCCGCGCTTTTCAAACCAGCGGTGCATGGCCACGTCTTCTAGCGCGTATTCACCGCGGGCCGACTTCCATACCAACGCGGGCATACGCTGTCGCAAACCCTCCAGCGCCCGCTGAACTTGGGTAGCGTTTACTGGGTGGCCAGTTCTTTCCCGGTAAAAGCGCAGTGCTTCGGCATCGTAAGGGCGGTATCGTGAACCTTGCGTCAGCATGCGCCACAGCACGGCCTGCTCGGTGGGCTTCAGCCCCAGGTAGTCCGACTCCATCTGCGCTTCGTCGTGGGTTTGTTGTTGTTGAGCCGCATCCAGCAATGCCGATTCAAAGCGCCCGGTCAGGGCAGCGAGGGGACTGAGCACCTGGCCCAATGCGGCCATGAAAAATTGCGGACGGAAGCCGAACACTTCAAATGCCTGTTGCAGCAGGGTCTGATCCACCGGTTTGAGTTCGGGCCGCTGCGCCTCGATCAACGCTGCTATGTGGGCAATGAAGTCAGGCCCCAGGGGCGGCATGCGCTGAATCTGTGAGCCGTAAAACGGTGCACCGGCCGTGTTGACCAAGCGCAGCAATTTGTCGCGGTCTGAGCCTGACATCACCAGCATCAGGTTCACCACGCCGGGCTGATTGAGTTGGTCGCGGGCTGATTTCAAGGCAGTCATGGCTGCCTCGCCGGCTTCGCTGGTAAGGGCGTGCTGCGCTTCGTCGATGATCAGCGCGATCGGCTTGCCGGCGTGGTCATGCAGCAGGCGCAGCGCATCGGTCAGGGTGAGTCCATCGATCTTGCCGATCTTGCTGGTGTCCACCTCTAGCCCGCCCACCTTCACCTTGTCCAACCCCGCCTTGCGGGCGGTTCGGGCCACAATGCCCAATTGGGGTTCCAACGCGCGAGCAATGGCTTCGGCGATCAGTCCACCCGGGTCACGTCGCGTATCGGCCCACAGATCCACATACACCACGACCACATCGGCTGCTTCCAGCGCGGGTCGTAAGTCACCTTGCAAAAAGGTGGACTTGCCGGTGCGGCGGGGGGCGGCCAAGAACAGGCCGTTGTGGGCGTCTCCCAGCAGGGCTTTGCCTTGCAGGGCGGCGACTAACTCTTGGGCGAGTGCGGCGCGTGGGAAAGCGATCATGTCAATTATCGGAAATTATCTTGAAAAAGATATTTTATCGTATTTTCGATAAAATAGCATAATTAACCAATGGGATGGACGCCCCCACCCTAAACGGCATCGAAAGTGCCACAGTGGAG